>JAOTUP010000466.1 GCA_029863825.1 Acidobacteriota bacterium
CTGAGCCAACCAGCCACCGGTGAGACCCTGCACCAGGACAGTGCTCGCGATGACCAGGAACACCAGGGCTCGCAACTCGTTGCCGCCGTCGATTCCGGCGGCGGTCAGCTCTTGCGCAAACAGCGAGGAGACAGCTGCGGCAACGATGCCTCGAGGAGCCAGCCAGGCGAGAAAGAGCTTCTCTTTCGCTTTGAGATCGGAGCCGAAGGTTCCCACGAGGATGTTTATCGGCCGGACGATCAGCATCAGGGCGAGGACGGTGAGCGCGCCCCGGAGACCGAGGGACTGCACTTCCTCGAGCCTGATATCGGCTGCGAGCAGCACGAAGAGCATGCCGATCATGAGAACCGTGAGTTGCTCTTTGAACTCTCGCAGATCACCGAGAAGTCTGGTTTTCACGTTTCCGACGACCAGACCCGCGACGGTGACCGAAACGATTCCGGTTTCTGCCAGCAGCGTATTGCTGGTCTGGAAGAGCATCAGCGCGAGCGATAGCACGAGCACGTTCTCCAGCCCCTCCGGAACCAAGTGATGAGAGCGCAGGAGCAGGACGATGAAAGCCCCTCCGGCCACACCGAGAGCGATTCCCAGGAGAATTCGCGATGCGAACAATTGGGCCCCGCTGGCAAATCCCTCGGTCGCCGGATGGAGGACCACTTCGAGGGTCACGACGGCAATGATGGCGCCGATCGCGTCAATGAGCACGCCCTCGGCCTCGAGCACCGTCGCCAGTTTGCGCCGTAGCCGCATTCGGCGCAGCAGCGGAGTCACCACCGTCGGACCGGTCACGATGACCAGCGTTCCGAACAACAGAGAGAGCGTCCACGTCCACTGGAGCAGCAGACGAGCCGCCATCGCTCCGCCGGCAGCGGTGACCAGGGCGCCGAGAGTTACGAGTTGGCGAATGCTGTGCGCCGAACGCCGCAAGCGTTGAAGATTGAGATTCATTCCGCCTTCGAAGAGCACGATGGCGACGGCGTAGCCGACGAGAATCTGCAGTGCCGAGCCCAGGCTGTCGGGGCGAATCACGCCGCCGACGTCGGGTCCGAGGACTACGCCGACCGCCAGGAGCAGGACGATGCCGGGGATTCGCAGGTGGCGAGCGAGAGCCTGCGCGAGCATTCCGGCAGCCAGCGCCAGGGCGATGGTCAGACCGGGATCTGAGAACTGGGCCGTGGTCGACTGCACGTTGAGCGCTCCGGTGGCTCTTTATTTCGCCGCGCCGGGGCGGAAAGTGTGAGGCGGAGTCGAGGAGTATAGCGTGTCATCGTCGAGCTGCTGTTTGCGAACCATCGCCTGGCGCGAGAGAATGCAGCGGCCAGAAGAGGAGACGGATGATGCGACATGGAGCCATAGTATGTGCGTTGAGTCTGGTGTTGACCGGTGGCTGTGCCTCTCTCGGTCCGATGACGCCACCGGATGTTGCACTTGTCGATCTCGAGTTCACGGATCTGACAGTGTTCGAAACCACGGGTCAGATCACCGTTCGCGTGACGAACGAGAATCCAGATCCTTTGGTCATCGAGGGAGCGGTGTTCAAGCTCTTCCTCAACGGCGTGCCGGTGGGCAAAGCGCTCGATTCGGAGAGAGTCGAGATTCCGCGACTGGGCACGGCGACGCACAGCGTCACCCTACACGTGAACAACGTGGCGCTGATCTCTCGGCTGGCGACGATGCTCGAGCAGCCAGAGCTCGACTATCGCATGAGGACCAAACTGTGGGTCGTCCGCCCGTACGGGACTCGCAAGGTCAAGCTCGATCATGAAGGCCGTTTCGCGTACGGTAAAAGGCGAGGCCTGGAGACGGATCTGACGACTCCGGAAGGGCTGCTCGATCCACCCGTAAGCGGGTCCGTGCCGTAACGACATCTGCCGCGTGGCGGCGCGCCGCAGTCGGCGAGCGCCGTGGCTGCCGCCAGTGCCCTAGGCTTGAGAGCGCGTCCGCAGGGTGGCGCCCGGGCCTCGTAGATCAGGGTTGATCCCGCCCGTGGTCGTCGGGGCCGTCACCGTTTCGAGCGCGCTCCCAGGGTGGGGTGAAACATTCTCCTTGCGCTTCCGTCCTACCTGGTATGAGACAAGAGGTTCGACTGGAGAATCCGAGGAGGAAGACATGAAGAGAGAATACCGCCCGATTCTGGGTCTTTTCCTTGCCTGCGCCGTCATAGCCGGTGCGGCAAGCGCCGCGTCCGATCTCTGGCTGCACGTCAAGGTCGATGAGGGCGACGGCGCTAAAGTGACGGTGAATCTGCCGGTGAGTATGATCGAAAAGGCGATTCCCATGCTGCCAATGCATGCGCTGCAACATGCCAGCATCGGCGACGGCGACATGCACGTCGAGCTCGAGGACCTGCGTCAGCTGTGGCAGGAGGTGAAGGGGAGTCCGGATATGACCTTCGTCAGCGTCGAGGACGGTGGGGAGAGCGTGCGGGTGTGGAAAGAAG
>JAOTUP010000467.1 GCA_029863825.1 Acidobacteriota bacterium
ACCGAGGCCGCCGCGCTGTACGAAGATCAGCGCTGCTTCGCGGCCGAGATTCTCGGCTCGCCGGTAGAACCACACGTACGCCGGCCACAGCTCCAAACAGTCGATCTTGATCATGGCGTCCGGGAAGCCGTTGAGGAGAAGGACGACGGAACGATCGTCATCGAGTGCCTCGAACAGCCGTCTCGCTTCCGACACCCGCTCCTCCCAGCGCTCCCGAAACTCGTTACGTCCGGTATCGGGAAATGGGTCACGAAGGCGCCAGAAGCTCTCGATGAAGGCGTCCCTTTGGTAGTTCTTTTCCAAGGCGAGGAAGGTGGCGATCTCTTCCTTGGTAATGATCAGCTCCACCTCCTCCAACCATGTCTGGTACGCCGTTTCGAGGCTTTCGATGAGCGCTCGTGTCTCTTTCCTCGAGGCGCCAGCAGCCGGAT
The DNA here is from genome assembly GCA_029863825.1 of Acidobacteriota bacterium. Taxonomy (GTDB): domain Bacteria; phylum Acidobacteriota; class Thermoanaerobaculia; order Multivoradales; family JAHEKO01; genus JAOTUP01. The sequence goes on from JAOTUP010000467.1 coordinate 432, forward strand.
CGAGCACGACGGCGGCGCAGAGAGGAACAAGGAGCCAGCGGCGAAGCGAACGCGTCATGCTGTGCATCCTATGTCCGCTCTGCAAAATGGCGCAAATGGACCGGGGCACGCCGCTCTCGCGCTAGAATCAGGCCCCCGTGAGTGTGATGTATTTCGATCATAATGCGACAACACCGCTGGACCCTCGGGTTCGCGAGGCAATGCTGGCGTGGCTTGGTCCGCGGTTCGGCAATCCCTCCTCTGTCCACGGCATTGGTCGAGCAGCGCGCGAAGCGGTCGAGAATGCCCGGCAACAGGTCGCCTTTCTGATCGGCGCGTCCCCGAGCCGGGTGATGTTCACGGCCTCGGGTACCGAGGCCAACAACGCGGTAGTCTTCAGCTGCGCTGAGAATCGCTCGTCGGGTCACTTCGTCCTGTCGGCCATCGAGCATCCCTCGGTTCAGGCGGCTGCCGATCGGCTGGAGGCGGCAGGATGGGCGATCACTCGTGTTGCTCCCGACCGCAGCGGTCGAGTCGAGCCGCAGCGGATCCTCGAGGCGATTCGTGAAGATACGGCTGTTGTCAGCCTGATGCTGGCCAACAACGAGATCGGTACGATTCAGCCCGTTGCCGAGGTCGCAGCCGGATGCCGGCAGGCTGGCGTGCGAGTGTTCTGTGACGCCGTCCAGGCTGCCGGGAAAGTGCCGGTCGACGTAGAGTCGCTGGGAGTGGACTTTCTTTCGATCGGGGCGCACAAGTTCCATGGGCCGCTCGGAGCCGCGGCGCTGTGGGTGCGGGGCGGCATCGACTTCGCTCCGTTCATGGTCGGTGGAGGTCAGGAACGGCGGCAGCGGGCGGGAACCGAGAATGTCCCGGCGATTGTCGGCTTCGGCGTGGCAGCGGAACTGGCCGCAACTGAACTGGCAGAGCGAGGTACCCGGCTCGCGGCTCTGCGTGATGCGTTCGAGTCGGGAGTGAAGAGGCTCGCCGATGTGGTCATTCACGGTGCCGAATCGCTCCGACTACCCAACACCTCGAACCTTTCCTTTCCTGGGATTTCAGCCGAAAACCTGATGATCCGGCTGGATCTGCAGGGGGTAGCCGTATCCACTGGCGCCGCCTGCTCCTCAGGGAAAGTGGAGTCCAGCGCTACGCTCGCGGCGATCGGCCTCTCCGAAGAGGAGGCGGCCTCTTCGATGCGCTTGAGCTTCGGAATAACCAATCAGCCTGCCGAGGTCGCTCAGGTTCTGCGCGTTCTCGAAGGCGAGCTGGCTCGCCTGTCGGTCGCCGACGAGGGAGGCGGATGACAACTCGAGACACGGCGGTCGCAATGAGCGGGGGTGTGGATTCGTCGGTCGCGGCCTGGTTGTTGTCACAGTCAGGTGAGGCGGCAGCAGGTCTCTCTATGCGCCTCTGGGATCACTCTGGCGCGTCCGGCGAGGGTCGTTGTTGCGGAGCTCTCGACGTTGTCGATGCGAGGAGAGTCGCTGAGCAGTGCGGGTTGCCGCATTACGTCGTCTCGATGGAAGAGGAGTTTCGAAAGCACGTCGTCGAGCCCTACGTGGACGATTACCTGAACGCCCGTACGCCGGTTCCCTGCACGCGCTGTAATACCTGGATCAAGTTCGACCTGTTCCTCGAGCGGGCTCGCGGTATCGGCGCATCGCGCATCGCCACCGGCCATTATGCACGGATCATTCATGGCCCTCGCGGATTCGAACTGCATCGCGCGCTGTGCGAGGAGAAAGACCAGAGCTACTATCTTTTCGAGCTAACTCAGGAGCAGCTCGAAGTAACGACCTTCCCGCTCGGCGAGATGAGCAAGAGTGATGCGCGTCGCCTGGCGCGTCAGGCCAGACTCTTGGTCGCTGAGAAGCCGGAGAGCATGGAGGCCTGTTTCGTCTCCGGGAGCGTTCGCGAATTCATCGAAAGTGAGTTGGCTGCACAGCCGGTCAGGTTCGGCGTTCGGCACGCCAGCTCAGGCGCCCGTATCGTCGACAGAGAGGGCCGGGAGCTCGGTC
>JAOTUP010000468.1 GCA_029863825.1 Acidobacteriota bacterium
ACCTGTCCCGCACTCTGAGCCGCGACGCCTTCGAGATCCTGGTGGCCGATCTGGTCCGCCGAACGGAGGCCCCGTGTCGCGAGGCCTTGGAGGCGGCAGGGCTGCGAGCCGACCAGATTCAGGAGATCCTCGTCGTTGGTGGTCAGACGCGAACACCTCTGGTGCTGAAGACGGTGGAAGAGCTCTTTGGGACGAAGCCGAATCGTGAAATCAACCCGGATGAGGTTGTGGCAATGGGTGCCGCCATTCAGGGTGGAATTCTTCGCGGAGACATCAAGGACATCGTCTTGCTGGATGTGACGCCGCTGTCACTCGGCGTCGAAACCCACGGCGGTCTCTTCACCAAGCTCATCGAGCGTAACTCGACGATCCCGACCAAGGCGTCGCAGGTCTTTACTACCGTCGTCGACAATCAGGACACGGTGGAGATTCACGTGCTTCAGGGCGAGCGTGAGATCGCAGCCGAGAACAAATCGCTCGGTCGCTTCGAGCTCGTGGGAGTGCCACCAGCACCGCGAGGCGTGCCGCAGATTGAAGTGACCTTCGCCATCGACTCTAACGGCATCGTCAGCGTTTCGGCCCGCGACGTCGCGACCAACAAATCGCAGGGGATCCAGATCAGTCCCGCCGGAGGCCTCACGAAGGACGAGATCGAGCGCCTGGTTCAGGAAGCGGAAGAGCACAGCAAGGAAGACGGCCAGAGACGTGAAGTGCGGCGCCTGAAGAACAGACTGGAGGGCCTGATCTACACCAACGAGCGAGTGTTCGAGCAGTTCCAGGAGATGCTCGGCGATGCCGACCGCAAGCGTGTACGTGAGACGATTATCCAATCGCGGATGGCGCTTGCCAACGACGATCGGGCCGATCTCGAGGCTGCGACGTTCGACCTCAACAGCATCTCTCGCCAGCTCTCCGAGTTGATGTTGGAGAACATCGAAGAGTCGAGCTAGAGCGGCTTCGAGGCCTCCGTCGATGGCGTCATCAGACGACTATTACCTGATTCTCGGTCTCGGCCGAGATGCTACGGCGCAAGAGATCAAGTCCGCCTATCGCAAACTGGCGGTGCAGTATCACCCCGATCGCAATCCCGGCGATCAGGATGCGGAAGAGAAATTCAAGCGCGCGGCCGAAGCCTATGCCGTTCTCTCGGATCCGGAGAAGCGTTCGCGCTACGACCACTTTGGCGCGCGAGGGGTGACCGGCGGAGGATTCTCGGGATTCGACCCCTCGGTTTTCGGCGACTTCTCAGACATTCTTGGCGATTTTTTCGGCTTTGGTGACGTGTTCGGGAGTCGTCGACGCGGCCCGGGTCAGCCGGGCGCGGACTTGCGATACGAGCTGAGCCTGGATCTCGAGCAGGCCGCCTTCGGCTTCGAAAAGGAGCTCGAGATTCCGCGGCTCGAGAGGTGTGACGCCTGTAGCGGTCGTGGCACGGCGGGCGGGAGCGAGCCGGCCGTGTGCCAGGCGTGTCGTGGCCAGGGACAAGTGCGCTTTACCCAAGGCTTCTTCACAGTCGCCCGCACCTGCCCGCAGTGTCGGGGTGAAGGTAGCGTCATCACGGAGCCGTGCGTGGACTGCCGAGGTCAGGGGAGGCTCCAGCGGCGCCGGAAGATCGAAGTGAAGATCCCGGCTGGTGTGGACACCGGTACTCGTTTGCGGCTGGCGGGCGAGGGCGAGCATGGTCAGCGTGGCGGGCGTACGGGTGATCTGTACGTCGATATCGTCGTAACGCCCCACGCATTCCTTCACCGTGACGGACCGAACACTCTGAGCGAACAGAAGCTGACCTACGCGCAAGCCGTCCTCGGCACGTCAGTGGAGGTCGAGACACTGCACGGATCTGAATCGCTCGAGATTCCGTCCGGAACAAAGCACGGCCGCGAGTTTCGTCTGCGCGGCAAGGGCATCGATCGGCTCAATGGTCGGGGACGTGGCGATCATCTCGTTGTCGTGACCGTGGTAGTGCCTCATCCTCGGGACTTGTCGGACGAAGAGGTCGCCTGCCTGCGGCAACTGGCGCATCTGAGCGGTGACTCGGTCAAGGAGGAGAAGGGCGTGCTCGGGCGGGTGCGCGACCTCTTTGGCTGAGCGGAGCCGAAACGCCGAGAGGTGGCTGCGGCTGACGCTGCGCCTGGATCCCGCTGCGGTGGAGGTCGTTGTCGGCGATCTTTGGTCGCTTGGAACGCTCGGTCTGGAAGAACGGCAAGACGGTGAAGAGGTTGTCGTCGAGGCGTTCTTCCCCGACTCATTCGGACCGAAGACTGTCGCTGGACGGGCTTTGCTCGGCGCACTCGAGAGCCGCGTTGGCGTTGAGGTCGAAGCGCTTTCCGCAGTCGCAGAGCTCGACTGGCTGGCCGAGTATCGCCGACTGGCGCGCCCCTTTCTTCTCGGTCGGTTATTCGTCGTCGATCCGCGGGAGCCGGGGAGA
>JAOTUP010000469.1 GCA_029863825.1 Acidobacteriota bacterium
ACTCGGGGTACCGTCGGTCGAGGTCTTGAATCACGAGCTCGGCGACGCGTTTACTGGCTCCCATGACCGAGCTCGGGCGAACTGCCTTGTCAGTGGAGATGAGGACAAAGACCTCGACACCGGTGTCGGCAGCCTGGCGACCGAGCGTCTCGGTCGCCAGGACGTTGTTTTTCACCGCCTCGACGGCATTCGACTCCATCATCGGCACATGCTTGTGCGCAGCGGCGTGAAACAGGGCCTGTGGTCGAGTAGCTGTGAGGATACTTCGGATGCGCACCTCGTCTCCGACGTCGGCAACCAAGGCCTCGACGTCGAGCTGCGGCCAGAGCTGACCGATTTCTTGCTGGATGTCGAAGAGCGCCCCTTCGGCCCGCTCGACGAGCATCAGGCGGAGCGGATTAAAGCGCGCAATTTGACGCGCCAGCTCGCTGCCGATCGAACCACCCGCTCCGGTTAGCAGCACGCATCTGCCGGTGATGAGCTCACGGATACGGGCTTCGTCGAGGCGCACCGGCTCGCGCCCGAGGAGGTCCTCGATCTGGACGTCGCGGAAGCGGCTGAGCGACACGGAGCCCTGGAGGACCTCGTAGTACCCGGGGATGATCCGGGCGCGGATGCCTATGCGCTCGCAAATGTCGACAATTCTGCGAACCGTCGTTGCCGGGGCGTCGGCGATAGTGATGACGACATGGTCGATGCGGTGCCGGCTGACGAGGTCGGGAAGGTCCTCAGTCGTTCCGAGGACCTTGAGCCCGCCGATGACGGTGCCTTTCTTTTCACTCGAGTCGTCGACGAAACCGACGAGATCGAGGTCGGAATCACCTCGACCGAGAATTTCTCGCACTGCCAGCAGGCCGGCGCGGCCGGCGCCGACGAGGAGCACCGGCCGCTGTCGTCGGCCGCTGTCGCTGTCACGCCTCGTGCGTTCGTGACGCTCGTAGAGAGCGCGGCGAAACACCCGCAGGGCGAGGAGTCCTCCGTAGGCCAGTGCGGTATCGGTGAGGATGATGGAGCGGGGAATCCGCAACAGCTCGAGGGAGTCGGGAAGACTGAGGCGCAAGAGGAGGAGGGGCAGCGAGGAGTAGATTGCCGCGCGGAGGAAGGTCTTGACCTCGGTCATGCCGACATAGCGCCAGAGGAACGTGTAGATGCCGAGAAGGTGCAGGGTCAGAAACTGGATGAGGACGACGAGCGGGAGCTGGACAAGCATCGGACGGGCATACTCGGGAGGAATCTCGAAGTCGAAGCGCAGCAAGTAGGCAATGGCAAAGGCCAGCGCCAAGACGCTGACGTCCAGACCGTATTGGACATCGCGCCGAAGATAGCGGCTCCAGGGCGGCACTCGATCACTGCTTCGGTGGAAAGATTCCGAGTCATCAGTCTTCATGGCGGCCCAATTCTATTGGATCATCGGACTCGGCCGGCGAAGCTGCGATGTGACGACGCCGAAGTCGCACGCGGCTGTGCACTGCCCGAGCTTGTCGCAAGAGACCGCGGCCGACGCGCCTGATTGTTGATCGCTGCGCTCTGGGGGTGTCTTCACTCGAAGAATGCATGTGCGGAACGATGAGCTTGCGGCGCAGGTAGGCGAGAAGCTCACCGCTTCGCCGTGCTTCGGTCAACCGCTGACGCAGGTGAGAGGTTCCAAGAGACGCGGCGTACTCGTCGTCAAGACTGCCGGCGATCAGATGGGCCAGGAGTCGACCCGAGCCGCTCGGGTCGTCGGGTCTGGGGAGTTCCCCTTCGGCGAGCATCGTGCTCAGAGAGCGGACCGCCAGCAGCGTTCTGTGAGAGATGAACCGCTCATCACCCCCGAGCCGGTGCTCGATGTGATCCCAATGCGCGGGCCGGGGCAGCAGGTCGACGAGGTCGCCCACCATGCGGAACAACGGATAGGTGTGAGGCCGAAGCAAGTGCTGACGCATCCCATGGACGAGAGCATGGGTGGCCAGGGCTTGAGGAGTCGGAACGAAGCTCTCGCCCGGATACTGTGCGAGTTTCGTCAATTCGCCACGTCTTTCGAGCTCGCCGAAGGTCGATCCGCGGTGACCGGCTCCGCCCAGTCCGCGCAGGGCGAAATGGATCTCGACCGCCCCGCCCTGGGGGCTCACGACGATCGGCAGGTGTTGCTCGGTCGAAGCCTCGCTTCTGAGCTCGTAGCCGGCGTCGAGCAGTCGGTTCAAGAGTCGCTCCGCCTCGGACCTCGGAGCCAGGGCGTCGAGGTCGCCGAACGGCCGCGATCCCGCGGGCCCGATCTCGAGGAGAAAGAGAGCGAAGCCCTTCAAGAAGACGAGCGGAATCCTCGCCTTGCCGGCGATCGTCGACAGCTCTCGCGCCACACCTTCGTACATGAGAGCTGTCGCGGTGGAGCGCACGAGCGCGCGACGAAAGCGATCCCGAGAGGCAGCCGGGAGATCATTGCTGGC
>JAOTUP010000470.1 GCA_029863825.1 Acidobacteriota bacterium
TCGCCGGCGGCTGTGGCCTGGCGACGGCACACGATTTTGTCATCGCGACTGATGATTCCCGGTTCATGTACAGCGAGGTCCGGATCGGTTTTGTGGCCGCATTGGTGGCGACTTTCTTGCCGCTGCGCCTCAAGGGGCGGGATATTCGCGAGTTACTTCTTGCGCCGGACTTCGTCTCTGCAGACGCGGCGCTGGACATCGGTCTGGTCAATCGGGTGGTCGCGCCCGCCTCCCTGCAGGCAGCCGGTGAAGAGATGGCAGCAGGGATCCTGAAGGGCGCCAGCTCGAGCTCGATCGCGTTGACAAAGCGAGTTTTGCTCGAAGCGCTCGGTCGGCCGTTGGACAAGGCGCTCGATCTAGCCGCAGCGATCAATGCAGAAGCGCGTGCCACCGTGGATTGCCGGCGTGGGATCACGGCGTTTCTCGAAACGAAGTCCCCGCCGCAGTGGCGCTGAGGCGCGGCGGCGAGGGTGACAATGAAACTGGTGCTGTTTGACATCGACGGCACGCTTCTCGACGGCGGCGGTCAGACGCGCGAGCTTCTTGCTGTAGCCGCCGAGACGGCCTGTGGTGCCGCTGGTACGCTGAGGAGCGACGGCTTCGCCGGCAGAACCGACGACCAGATCATCTTCCACGCACTGCAGGCGGGGGGTCTGCCGGAGCCTCGAATTGCAGCCGTGCTGCCGCAGATCAAGACACACTATTTGGAATTGCTGGGAGAGCGACTCGATAGAGCGAGAATGGAGCTGTTGCCGGGAGTGGAAGCGACGCTTGAGCGGCTGGAGGCGACCGATGATGTAGAAGTAGGCCTCCTGACCGGGAACTGGGAAGGAGGAGCGAGACTCAAGCTCGGGCGCGTCGAGATCGAGTCCTACTTTGCCTTCGGTGCCTTCGGCGACGACTGCAAGGATCGTCTCGAGCTGCCACCTGTTGCATTGAGGGAGGCGAGCCGCCACGTTGGCCACGAGTTCGCCTTCGACGATGTCCTCATAGTCGGCGACACGGAGAACGATGCGCGCTGCGCCCGTGGTCACGGGATCGCGATGCTGGCAGTCGCTACCGGTGCTGTGAGTCCCGCCGCGCTGGCGAGAGCCGGGGCCGATTGGGTCGTTGAAGACCTGCTCCAGGTCGACGTCGTCGCAGTCCTGGGGCGTCTATCCGACGCCGGCTCGGCGGCGCCGAGAGTGGACGCACGGAACGGTCTCAGTCGCTTTCCGACGGACCACTCGGGCTGAGATAACGCCGAAGCCAGATCTGCGTGGCATTCATCGCCGCCGTCAGAGGGACAGTCGGACCGACGAATGGATGACGAGCGCCGAAAGTATGATCACCACCTTCGATCGGGCACAGGTCGGTCGGCTCCGAGGCGACGGCGCGAAGGTGCTCCGCTTCGGAGAAGGAGACGGTTTCGTCGTCGCGCCCATGGACGATAAGCCAGGGTGCCGAGCGGCGGCGAGCGGCGGCAAAGAGATCGAGCTCGGATGCGTGGGTTTCGAGGTCAGTCAGCACATCCGGTCCTATTGTCAGGGCCTGACCAGTGCGGGTGTTGACGACTTCGAGTTCGCCGGATTGTCGCCATCCGTCTCGTTCGCGAGCAGAGAGACGGTCGAAACTGCTCACTGCGGCCCAGGTTATAAGCGCCTTGATTGATGAATTCTCGTCGGCCGCAGCCAACAGGGCGGTGCCAGCCCCCCTGCTGTGGCCGACGAGCGCGATGCGGTGAGGATTCGCGCAGTCCGCCGCAATGCTCTTGCCGACGGCCCCGAGAATCGCTCGAAGCTCACGCAGGTCTTGACTGAAGGTGGCTCCGCGAAATGCCTCCGGATCAGTCACCAGCTCATCTCCGGGCTGCATACCGGAACCGCTGAAATTGAAGCGGACGGCGCAGAAACCCCGTTCTGCGAGAAGGCGGGCCAGGAACGGAAAGAAGCCCCATTCCATGAACCCCTTGAAACCGTGGCAGATAACGACGGCGGGGTGACGTCCAGGTGCGAGGGGAGCAGAGGAAACCCCATGCAGCACGCGGCCGTCGAACTCGATCGAGAATGACTTTTCGTTGCGCACTGGCGAGTGAGTCTAATACGGCTCCGGTTGCTACACTTGTAACCATGGAAGCGCAGACTGCAGCAGGCGTGTGGATGGAGGGCTATGAGGCCTTGACAGCTGGGTGTGCGCTGGTGAAGGCGGTGGGAACGGATCAGATCTCGATCTGCGGCGAAGATGCGCGGCGATTCGTCAACGGCCTGGTGACCTGCGATGTTCCAGAGATCAAGAGCGGGGAAACAGCCTACGGCTTCATGACCAATGCGCAAGGTCGCATTCTGGCTGATGTCGTGATTTCGGCGAGCGAGGAGTGCCTGGTGCTGGACCTGCCGCTCGGCCGCGCCGCAGCGATCGATGAGCACATGCTCAAGTACCGCG
>JAOTUP010000471.1 GCA_029863825.1 Acidobacteriota bacterium
GGTCACGCAAACCGCAAAGACGCAAGGGAGAGACACTACGAGCGCACAGTCCATGTCCTGCTACTATCTGCGAGCCTTGGTGACTTCGCGAGAGAGGCCAAAGACCATCGGATCACTCCGCCCGGCTCGCACGCCCTCCAGCGTCGAATGGTCGAGGTTTCAAGGCACGAGAGGTGTCTTCGGTTCCACAGACCGAATGCCTAAGCGAAAACCCGGCCTGTTCAAGAGAGCTCGAAAGCCGATCTGAAGGGAGTCAGCAAGGTGAAGATCCTCGTCGTAGCCCCGCGGCTGCCGTTTCCTCTCGACAAGGGAGATCGGCTCACGGTCTTCCATTTCCTGCGCTACTTCTCGCGACGGCACGAGGTCTCTCTTGCCTGCTTCCAGGAGCCGGATCAGGATGCTGCTTGGCAGGAGCATTTCGCCCCGTTTTGTGAGCGAATCGAGATCGTCCCGCTTCGTCGGTCTCGGGCCTATGTGTCCTGCCTGACCGGAGCGGTGGGCAGGACGCCCCTGCAGGTTCGATACTTTGGGGATTCGCGGATGAAGAGGACCGTTCGCAGCTTGGTCGACGATCTGCAGCCCGACCTGCTCTACGCGCAGCTGATTCGGATGGGACAGCATATCGAGCCCCACTCGGAGATTGCCCGTGTGGTTGCTTTCAATGTGTCGATGACGTTGAACTACCGCCGACTCAAAGCGTATGCCTCCAACTTCGCGAAGAAGCTCTTCTATGGCATGGAGTACTCCAAACTGAAGTCGTTCGAGGCCGACTTTGCCCGCCGATTCGACCGAGTGCTCCTCATCTCGCCCTACGACTTCAACGCTATTCATCAGGAGACGCCTCTCGAGAACGTCTTTTTCTGCCCACACGGCGTTGACTACATCTACTTCACAGCTGATTCCGAAGCAATCAAGGAGTCCAACTCCCTGATTCTGACTGGAAATATGAACTACGCTCCGAACGTCGATGCCGCGCTGTTTCTCTGCCGAGAGATTCTTCCACTCGTACGAGACCGCCTTCCCGATGCGAAGCTCGTACTCGCCGGGGCCGATCCAACACCCGAAATCCGCGCTCTCGCTCAGGATCCTCTTATCGAGGTGACTGGACGTGTCCCGGATCTTCGGCCGTTCGTGAACCGAACGCAGGTCGGGGTGGCGCCGATCCGTATCGCGGCAGGACTGCAGAACAAGGTGCTCGAGGGGATGTCGATGGGACTACCGATGGTCGTGACTCCGGCTGCCAACGAAGCGATTCAGGGAGTCGACGGAAAGCATCTCGTGATTGCGAATTCCCCGGAGCAATTTGCCGCTGCGACGGTGCATCTCTTAACGACGCCGGAAAGGCGAATGAAGCTCGGACAGGCAGCACGGCAGTTTATTGAAGAAGGCTGGACGTGGGAAGCTCACTACTCGAAGTTGGAAGCGATGTTCGTGAGTCTTGTCGAAGAGAAAGGACGAGAGGTTGATAACAGGCTCGTGTGACGGATTCCCGGGCCTTTAGATACTCCAGGGATACTCTGGCATTCCCTTCAGAAGCTCCTCAGCGCGCCTGGGAGCTCGCTCCGGCCAGCCGGGGCTCAAAGTGGTTCCCGGGTCCCCTCGCGAGGGCTCTCACCTTCCTCTTGACACGTCGCGCTTCTCCTAGATCTCAGACCATATGAGCATCTTCAGCTGCGAGAGCACCACTTCGGGAGCCTGCGAAGCATCGACAACTCGGGCGGGTGTGCTCTGCCACTCAATCGCCGCGGTTTCGAGTGAGCGCGCTCGTACATAGGCCGGAGGCTCGTCCATCTTCCGACTGACCGCAATCTCGGGATCGAGCGCGAGGAGGACCAGGATCTCGGGCCAGAGGATCGATCGATAGTAGCTCACCTCGAGCTGGATCAGACGCTTGACGAGCCAGCTGGCTCGGTTCGGACCCACCAGTCGCTCGACATGTGGACCGTCCATGAAGTCGCTCCTGAAGATTGGAAAGCGATCCGCGAGGATCAACCCGCCCCGCGTGACAAAGCGTCGTGCCTCGAGATAGGTCAAATACCGGTCACGTGCGGTGCATACAAGACGAATCAGCAGGGCATAGCCGGGGAATGCCTGGTCAGAGTCGTTGCTGTTCGAGAAAAGGACAGACGACTCCGCGACGTAGGGACACAGTCCGATCGAACGACCGACTCTCAAAGCGCCTCGGGCCAGTAGAGTCGTCAGCGACCATCGTGGCTTTCCGAAGTGGAGGGTCCTCAGGTCGAAGTCCCGGGAAATCCATGCCGACAATCCGGCCAAAGCGGTCGTCTTTCCGGACCCGTCACCTCCGGTGATCGCAATCATTGCGCCGCCGCTGGCCAGTCGACGCTTCGGGACGCCATCGAGCACGCGCCGCTGGATGCCCCCTGTCACGCGCCGGAGGTGACGGGT
>JAOTUP010000030.1 GCA_029863825.1 Acidobacteriota bacterium
GCAGCAGCGATGAGAGGATAATGAGGGCGACGGCCACCGTCGCCAGTCGCCAATGAGGTCTGAGATAGGACACCAGACGCGCCAAAAGGCGGCCGTCGTACAACCGGCCCGGACTCAGCTCCTCCTCGTCCCCGCTCCAGATACTCATTGCCGAGAGAACCTACCATCGCTCGGCTGCTCGCAGCGCCAGGGCCGCACTGGTCCAGCGACAAACTTCGTCACTTGTGACACTTTTCGCAGCCAGCGGAAGCCTGGCCGATGCTATACTCTCGCCGTCTGTTTCCAGGCTTGGAACGAAGAGGACTGCCATGGCCGTTACGCTCAATCAGCTGCTCAAGGAAATGACCGAACAGGGGGCGTCCGATCTGCACATCACGACGAATTCCCCACCGCAGATCCGCATCGACGGCAAGCTCCACGCTCTCAACCATCCACAGCTCACGCCGACCGAAACGAAGAAGCTCTGCTACTCGATTCTCACCGACAAGCAGAAGCAGCGGTTGGAGGAGAACCTCGAGATCGACTTGTCGTTCGGGCTCAAGGGACTAGCTCGCTTCCGCGCGAATCTGTTCCACCAGCGCGGCGCGCTGGCGGCGGCGTTCCGGCAGATCCCATACGAGATTCGAGGATTCCGTGAGCTCGGCCTACCACAGATTGTCGAAAAGCTGTGCGATAAGCCGCGCGGTCTCGTCCTCGTCACCGGCCCCACGGGCTCGGGAAAGTCGACGACGCTTGCCGCCATGATCGACAAAGTCAACCGTGAGCGACCCGAGCACATCGTAACCATCGAGGATCCCGTCGAGTACCTCCATCACCACAAGAAGTGCATCGTCAATCAACGCGAGCTCAATGCCGATACGCACAGCTTCGCGAACTCGCTGCGCTCGGTGCTGCGTCAGGATCCCGACGTCGTGCTGATCGGAGAGATGCGTGATCACGAAACGGTCGAGGCCGCCTTGCGGATTGCCGAGACCGGGCATCTCACCTTTGCCACTCTGCACACCAACTCCGCGGCACAGACCATCAACCGAATCATCGACATCTTTCCCGCTCACCAGCAATCGCAGGTTCGAGTGCAGCTTTCCTTCGTGCTCGAGGGCATCCTCTGTCAATCGCTCTTGCCGCGGGCCAGCGGTCAGGGTCGAGTCATGGCGATGGAAGTGTTGATTCCCACATCGGCAATACGGAATCTCATTCGCGAGGACAAGATTCACCAGGTGTACGGGATGATGCAAACCGGGCAGGCCAAGTACGGCATGCAGACCTTCAATCAGGCCCTGGCGGCTCTTTATTTCAGGCGTCAGATCGACTTGAAGACGGCGATGGCCCGGAGCTCCCTACCCGACGAATTGCAGGAGATCATCTCTCGCGGGGCAGAGGCGCTCAATCCGAACGTCCGCGGACGTCAGGCTGGGAGGAAATAGTTCATGCCGAGCTTTATCTGGAAGGGTCGCGATCAACACGGCGAGTTTCAAGAGGGGGTCCTTCTCGCGGACAGCAAGGACGCCGCAACCGCGGTGCTGCGGCAGCAGCAGATCAAGATCGCCAGCCTACGCGAGAAGGGACGAGAGATCCCCTTTCTGCCGCGTCTGCCGAGAAGGGTCAGCCAGAAGTCCCTGTCTCTCTTCACGCGGCAGTTCTCCGTCATGTTGGACGCCGGTCTGCCGCTGGTCCAGTGTCTCGAGATTCTCGGCGAGCAACAGGACCAGCCGCACTTCGGCGAGATCATCAACAAGGTCAGGACGGACGTCGAGGGCGGCGCCTCACTCGCGGAAGCGATGAGACGCCAGCCGAAGGCCTTCGATGACCTCTACGTGAATATGGTGGCCGCCGGCGAGGCCGGCGGTATTCTCGACGTCATCCTCCAACGCTTGTCGGTCTATCTGGAAAAGGCGGTCAAGCTAAAGTCGCAGGTCAAGTCGGCTCTGATTTATCCGTCGACGGTCATCGTCATCGCGATCTTCGTCGTCTGGATCATCCTGTGGAAGGTCATCCCGGTCTTCGCACAACTCTTCTCCGGTCTCGGCGGCGAGCTGCCGGCTCTGACCCGCGCTGTCGTTGCAGCGAGCAATTTTCTCGCTCGCTACAGCTTCTGGATGATCCTCGGGATCTTCTTCATCGGCATCGCCATCCGTTCCTACTACCGCACCGAACGCGGACGCCGCGTGATCGACGGTCTCATGCTGCGCATTCCGACGATCGGCGACCTGCTGCGTAAGATCGCTGTTGCGCGCTTCTGCCGCACCCTGTCGACCCTCGTGTCGTCGGGCGTTCCAATCCTCGACGGTCTCGAGATCACCGCCAAGACATCCGGTAATGCCATCATCGAGGATGCAGTGATGGCGGTTCGCCAAGCGGTCGAAGAAGGCCGTACCCTCAGCGGTCCACTGGCCGAAACGGGGGTCTTTCCACCCATGCCGGTGCAGATGATCAACGTCGGTGAACAGACAGGCGCTCTGGACCAGATGCTGTCGAAAATCGCCGACTTCTACGAAGACGAGGTCGATGTGGCGGTCGAGAATCTGATGGCCATGCTCGAGCCTCTCATGATCGTTGTCCTGGGTGCGATCATCGGAACCATCGTCGCCGCCATGTACCTGCCGATGTACACGATCCTCGGTCAGATCAGTTAGCTCATCAGGTGCAGGGCTATGGCGTCGCGGTAGAGTTTGTCGGTGTGAATCACAAGGAGCGAGGACGAATCGATGCCGTGGCGTCGACTCGTCCGGGCTGCCCGCCCCGAACACGCGTCGCCGCGCACAACGGGCTTGTGCGGGCGGCGCGGGGCGTTGCTTTTCCCTCTTTTCGACGAGTACAGAAGAGCCATGAATAGCGAGACGAGTTCTCCGCTTTCGGCGCAACTCCAGCTCCGTCCGGATAGTCGGCTGAAGCATCAACTGCGCTGGATCATCGGCATACGGCTGGTGGCGATCAGCAGCATCATGCTGCCGTTCCTGCTGGCTCCAGAGCAGGCCATCTATGACTACCTGCTGCAAGGAACCGGCGCTGTGTACCTCGCGAGTCTCGCCTACCTCGTGATGCACGTCCGAAACCGGCCGTCGCTGACCGTACAGGCCTACATCCAATTCGCCGGCGACCTGCTGTTCATCACCGGCCTCGTCTACTCTTCAGGCGGTATTGCCAGCCCGATCTCGATTCTCTATCTCATCGTAATCACAGTCGCTTCGGTGCTCTCGCAGCGGCGTGTCGGCATCATCGTCGCCTCGGTTGCCTGGCTGCTCTACGCGGTTGTCGTCCTCGGTCTCTTCTACGGGTGGATTGGAACGGCGGGCGTGCGGGAGTCGGATTCGGTGGTGCGACTCGTCTATCACCTGGCGATTCACCTCTTCGGCTTCTATGCAGTGGCTCTGCTCACCTCCCAACTGGCGCACAATGTGGCGCGCGCTGAGCAAGCGCTCGAGATCAAACGAGAGCTCTTGGCGGATCTCCAGATTGCCCATCACGATGTTCTCGAATCGGTTCCAAGCGGCCTCCTGACGACGGATCTCGACGGAAGAGTCATAAGCGCCAACGCCGCCGCGCATCAGATTCTCGGCAAGGAGCCTTGGGGCCTTGTCGGGACGCCTCTCTCGGACGTCGGATTCTTCTCGCAGACCGACTGGGAAGCGCTCAAACGGGGGGACAAGCCCGATGATAAGCGCAGACTCGAAGCACAGTTCTTGATCGGCGACAACACCCTTCAGATCGGCTTTTCGATCAGTCCGCTGAGGCGCGCCGATGGCACAACGGCTGGCGATCTGGTGATCTTCCAGGATCTTTCGGAGTGGAGAAAGCTACAAGAAGAGCTGCGCCGAGCCGACCGGATGGCGGCCGTCGGTACGATGGCTTCCGGCCTGGCTCATGAAATAGGAAACCCCTTGGCGGCGATCTCAGGCTCCGTACAGATGCTCTCTGCCGCAGTGCCGGCGAACTCTTCCCAGGGCAAGCTGCTGGGGATCATCTTCAAAGAAAGTGAGCGACTGGACCGCACGATCAAGGGTTTTCTCCAGTTCGCACGTCCCTTTCGCAGCACCAGAGTGTCCTTCGACGTCGCTGCCCTGCTGTCGGAGAATGTCGAACTGCTGCGCAATAGCAGCGAGGTCGGAGACGACCATCGAATCGATCTTGATCTTCACCCCTCAGAGGTGCGAATCAGCGGCGATCCCGATCAGGTCAGCCAGATCTTTTGGAACCTCGCGCGCAATGCCCTTCGCGCCATGGACTCTGGAGGAACGCTGCGCATTGCCGGTCACCTGGACAACGGCACCTATCGCATGAGCTTCAGCGATACGGGGCGGGGGATGCAGGAAGAAGAGCGGGCAAATCTCTTCCATCCCTTTCGCTCGTTTTTCGATGGCGGCAGCGGCATCGGCATGGCGATCGTCTATCGCATCGTCGAAGAACACGGAGGCCATGTCCATGTCGACAGTATCCCGGAACATGGCACGACCATCACCATCGACCTTCCGGCCGCCGAGTCGGTGACGCCACTCCTTTCGGCGGAGGCGTAGATGACGAGTCAGAGAATCCTCCTCATCGATGACGAGCAGAGCATCCTGGACTTCCTGAGACTCTTGCTCGAGGAAGCCGGTTACGCAGTGACCGAGGCCAACTCGGTAGCAGCGGCGCGTAAGAACCTGGATGCAGGCGGTTTCGATCTCGTGCTTTGCGACCTCATGATGCCGGACGGCAATGGACTTGATCTGCTGAAGGAGATCAAGCGCGACGAGCCGCAGACCGCAGTCATCATGATGACCGCATACGGGTCGACAAAATCGGCCATCGAAGCCATGCGCCTCGGCGCATACGATTACGTCTCCAAGCCGTTCGACGTCGAAGAGCTGAAGGTCTTGGTGCTAAAGGCACTCGAGAAAACACAGCTCGTGGCGGAAAACGTCTACTTGCGGAGGGAGCTCGAGGGCAAGTATCACTTTTCGAATATCATCGGGCGCAGCCCGAAGATGCAAGAGATCTTTGCCCTCGTGGAGCGCATTGCGCGCACGAGCTCGACCGTCCTCCTGCACGGCGAGAGCGGCACCGGGAAAGAGCTGATCGCACACGCCATCCACTTCTCCAGCGCCCGCTCCGAGCGCCGATTCCTCTCGATCAACTGCGGAGCTCTGCCTGAAAATTTGCTCGAAAGCGAGCTCTTTGGCCACGAGCGCGGCGCCTTCACGGGGGCGGTCAAGGAAAAGAAGGGGCTCTTTCGCGAAGCCGACAAGGGGACGTTGTTTCTCGACGAGATCGGAGAAATGAGCCCGGCGATGCAGGTCAAGCTCCTGCGCGCTCTGCAGGAAAAGAAGGTGCGAAAGATCGGCGGTCACCAGGAAGAAGCGGTCGACGTGCGAATCATCGCGGCGACCAACCAGAATCTGGAGGAGCGACTCGCGGATGGGCAGTTCCGAGAAGATCTCTTCTACCGCATCAACGTCATTCCCATCGAGCTGCCGCCGCTGCGGCGAAGGCGCGAAGACATCCCGCTGCTGGTGGAGTACTTCATAAAGAAATACAGCGCCGAGCTTGGCGTCGGGGCGAAGAGGATCTCGCAGGAGGCCATGCGACGTCTCGAGAGCTATGCCTGGCCCGGTAACGTCCGCGAGCTGGAGAACGTCATTGAACGGGCACTTGCACTCGCGTCCAGTGACCACATTACCGCCGATGAGATCCCCGACTACCTGCGTGGAAAATCCGCTTCCAGGAAGGATTGGGCCGAGCTCCCGGAAGACGGCATCGACCTCGAGAGTCACCTCGAGGGCATCCGCCGCGAGCTCATGGCAGAGGCGCTCGAACGCTCTGAAGGCGTCCAGACGCGCGCTGCCGAGCTCCTCGGAATCACCTTCCGATCGTTTCGGTACTACGCAAAAAAAGTCGGCTTGAGCGGCACCGATGACGAGCCGGCAGTCGCTGACGTCGGCTGACGCCGTCTGAAGTTAGCGCGAAGTCTGCGCGCCGCCACCGACTGGTACGGCGGCGGTTAGCGGCTCCATGTCGGTAAGCAGCACTCCGTGGCCCGATGTCCCCAACAGGATTCGGTTGCCGCGGATGAGTGCTGCAGAGAGGTCGCGCGCCGGAACAGATAACGCAAGATCACGCGGCGCGCGTCCGTCCGCACCGAGCAACCGCGCGCGTCCGTCGGATTCCACCACCACCAGCGGATACTCGGCGTTGCCCGTCGAGTGGAACCGCAGCCGGTTACCTAGCTGCTGCCATGGCGTGTCGATGCCACCGCGCATCCACAGCTCACCGCCACCGGCCATCAATAGCTTGCCAGCCACGGCGTAGACCTTGCCCTTCTCGATCGGCGTCGCAGCGCGTGTCGATCCGTCATCTCCGACTCGAAACAGCCCTTCCGTGGCACTCGAGATCCAGATGACATCCTCATGCACCGCAGCCGAGGCCACGGGGCCACGGTCGAAAGCGATCTTCGAAAACCGATCGCCCGGTCGCGGCCGCAGGAAGACACCGTCTTCGTTGCGCGCCAGCACGCGGGTATTGGTCGCTACAACCTGCCTCACCGGTCGCTGGCCGAGCTCTTCGACCTGCTGCCAGGAATCCTCACGACGATAGTAGAGGCCCTTCTCGGTCGCCGCAAAAACGGTCTCGCCGTCGCTCGCCAAGCCGACGACCGTCGGTAGCCTGACAGGACCAAGCGGGTAGCTCGCTCCGTCATCAAAGGAACTGTAGATGCCGGACGCCGGGCCCGAGTGCCGGACTGCTGCGATCACCTCGTTGCCCTGCGCCGTCAGCGACGCGATGCGAACAGCGTGGATGCCGCGATTGACCGGCTGAAACGTGAGACCGCCGTCCAGCGAACGCCATACGCCGGCGCCCTCGGTTCCCAGAAAGACCCGATCGGGCCTTGCAGCATGATGTGCGATCGCGAGAGCTGTGAGATTCGCCGGCGTTACTCGCTGCCACGACAAGCCGTCATCTTCAGAGCGATAGACGCCACGAACCGTTCCAGCCAGCTTCGCTCCCGACGGCAAGGCCTGAAAGCTCGGCGTCCGCCGCTCCTTGAGGCCGTTCTGGAAACGGGTCCACGTGTCGCCGAGATGACGGCTGCGATAGACCCAGCCGCAGGTCGAGGCCCAGATCTCTCCGGTTTCTCCAGGTGTCGCATGCAGACTGAACACCTCACTGTCGAGAACCATCCCGTCGAAGACGCCATACCAAGTGGCGCCGCCGTCGTCACTGCGATAGGCACGACGCCACGTGCCGGCAAAGAGCCGTTGCGGGTTGCGGGGATCGACCAGGAGGCTGGTGACCTTCTGGATCTTCGGATTGGCAGCGGTCAAGTGCGTCCACGACTCCCCGCCGTCTCGACTCCCCCATACGCCGCGGCGAGTTGCCGCGTATAGCGATCCGGGAGCCGACGCCAGCGCGTAGACCTGATGTCGAGGAAGTCCCTCTGACCGACTGGACCACGTCCTCCCACCGTCTCCCGAGAACGCAACGAAGCCCTCCTGCCCCCAGACGCCTCTCAGGGCTGCCCACACGCGACCGGGATCCTCGATATCGACGAGCAAGTCACTGACGACCCACCCGGGAAACGGGAGACCCGACCCCGCTACCGCCCAGCTCTCGCCGCCGTCACGCGACCGGAAGACCTGCCCCGACGCAGTGCCGGCAAGCACGTGATCCGGATCGGAGGGGTGGATAGCCAGCGAACGGACATCACCACCCGGCAGGGCCCCTTCTCTCCACTCCGAGCCCACCAGCAGCGTCGGTAGCAGAAGAAGAGCGACCCCGGCGAGCGCCCGCAGAGCCAGACGCGCCTCTCTCATCGCTCCGCCGTCTTCCGCCGCTTCAATGGGGACCTTTCGTCCGCGCCTCCTACTCATCGCCCTTCTTTCCGCTGTCGCCGTTCTTGGCTTCGGAACCGGTGCTTGTCGACGACGTGGCCTTCGAATCCTTCTCGGCCGGCCCCGTCGAGCTACCGGACTCCTTTCCCGCGTAATCGGTAACGTACCAACCCGAGCCCTTGAATTGAAACGAGGGCGCCGAGATGAGCTTCTTCACTGCCCCGTCACACTTCGGACAGGCCGACAACGGCGAATCCGCCAGCCGCTGGATAATCTCCGTGCGCTCGCCACACTTCGTACATTCGTACTCATAGAGAGGCATCTGCTCACTCTCCTTGCGCCGCCCGGCGCCGTCCCGGCCTTTACGCCGAGAAGTCGCCGCCGCCGGTATTCAACTGAACTTTGACGCGCCCTGTCGAGGTTCCAGCGACCGCGCCAGCCCGTCGCACCAGACGCAAAACCACGAAAGCGTATAACAGCTTGGCATTCTCTGCCGCACTGAGCGGTTCGAGCGAGCACAAGTCGTAGAGCGTCTTCTTCCCGTCAACCGCCGTCAGTAAGCGGTACTCCGCTTCGTCGAGGGCCAACTCGATCAGCTGCTCCCAACGAAACGAGGGCTCGAACACCGTGTCTTTGCGGCCCAGCCGGCCCACCAGAGGCTTGGCCTCCGGCGCCCGCTCGATGCCCTCCAGGATCACCCGCCGCAAGGGCAGCTGGATTTGCACCATCTCGCGATCACCGGAGTCACCGACGCTGAAGCTGACTTCGCCCTGCTCCCAGTAGAACAGGCTCCAGACGATCTCCTCGATGTGGCCCCGAATCGCAGCGTAGACCTCGGCCGGAGTCAACAGTCGCTGCTCGAGGAGCAGCACACCAAAGCGCTTTTCTTCTCGCGACCGGACTTCGGCAAGCCGCCGATGTTCGGCGGCTGTGAGCTTCCCGCCGCGCATCAAGTGCTCGCCCAAGCTGTCGTTGCGATCGTTCGAGGCAGCATGGATCACGTATCCATCGCGCAGAAACACGCGCTTGATGATCTGATCGTTGCGAGCCTCGATGATTCCCGGCACGCGGAAACGGTGAATCGTCTGCAGCATCTCCGGAAGCGTCGTCTCGGCGAGGCTTGCGCGATACTGGAATTTCTTGTTCACTCGGGAAGACTCCGGGACGGCTCGGAAGGGGCCTCATGTCACCCCACGAGGCAAGAAATCACTATAGCATTCGCCAATTAGACTGCAACGGCATAGATCACACGAGTTGTCTAACGAGGAAACGAATCGCATGCTCACAGCACACGAGGCCTGGCATCGACTGGAGCAGCATCTGTCGCCGCTCGCGGGCACTCGCGTACCTCGCCGTGAAGCTGCCGGCCAGGTGCTCGCAGAAGCGGTCTTCTCGACCGTCGATCTGCCGGCCTGCAATGTCTCGGCGATGGACGGGTATGCCGTCGCTGGCTCGGTAACGCCGGGAGACCGTCTTCCCGTCGTCGGCATCGTCGCAGCTGGCGACCCACCTGGGCAAACCCTTGCAGCAGGACAGACGGTTCGAATCATGACGGGCGCTCCAGTGCCCATCGGCGCTCTCACTGTCGTGCCCGTCGAGAACACCGACGCCGGTGAGGATGAGGTCGTGTTCCACGACCGCTCGACGGACGGGGCTCACATCCGACGGGGCGGCGAGATCGTCCGCACCGGCGAGCGGATTCTCGATGCCGGCATGCCGGTCACACCCGGAGGCCTGTCGCTGCTTGCAAGCCACGGCCACGCCTCCGTCGTTGTCCACCGTTCGCCCAGGGTCGCCTTCGTCAGCACCGGCAACGAGGTCGTACCGCCGGACAGGGAGCCGGAGCCGGGACAGCTTCGCGATTCTCACACGGACTTCTTGCTCGCCGCCACAAGCAGCCTCGGCCTCGAGCTGCTCCCCCTCGGCATCGCCAGTGACTCTCCCGACTCTCTTCGGCCGTTGCTCGAGCGGGGTCTCGACTACGACATTCTCCTCGTCAGCGGTGGTGTCTCTATGGGCGAGTTTGACATCGTCGAAGACGTCCTCGCCGGTCTCGGATGTGCGGTGCTCTTCGACAAGGTGGCCGTGCAGCCGGGAAAACCGCTCGTCGCTGCCAGACATCCGCGGGGACTCGTCTTCGGACTACCGGGCAATCCAGCGTCGGTCATGGTCTGCTATTGGCTTTTCGTCCGCCCGACACTGCGCAGATTGATGGGACACCACGATGCCTTTTGGCACGGCGCTCTCAACGGAACGCTCGTCCGCCCGCTACCCGGCTCCGGGACGCGCGATCGCTTCCTCCCCGCGAATGTCGGGTTCGCCGACGGTGAGATTCTCGTGCAACCGGCACCGCCGAAAGGCTCCCACGACCTCATGGCCTATGCCCGCGGCAGCGCCCTGGTGCGTGTACCGGCTTCGTCGCGGCCTGCCGAGACCGGCTCGACCTGTCAGATCTTGCCGCTCGCCGACTGGCCTGCACAGGTCAGCCTGGACGGCTGAAAGCACTCGGCGTCGCGGCCCTCCGGCCGCGCACGCCGATCGGAACCATCGACCATCGCCAGCTTGCCACGTCGTACGAATCGCCCGGCAGCTTCTCGACTGCCCAGAAGTCTCGGGCTGACCGAAGGGGCTCCGGCGGCATCCCGGTCACTCACCGACCGGAGCACTCTCGGACACAACGGCGTCGATTGCTTGGGCACTCGCGGCGAACCAAGGTACACTTCATTCTTCAAGCCGCCTCATACGTAATCAGACATCAAAGAAAGATCACGGTATGCACAATACGGTCGTCGTTCACTACCTTGACGGTACGATCCTCAAGGGCACAGCCAACGACTTCTTTCCGGCCCGTCCTTCGTTCCATCTCAACGAGGAGGAAACCGGAAACGTCAGAGA
>JAOTUP010000472.1 GCA_029863825.1 Acidobacteriota bacterium
GCGGGCCATCCTTTCCCTGTCCTTATCGTTTGGAGTGGCGGAG
The DNA here is from genome assembly GCA_029863825.1 of Acidobacteriota bacterium. GTDB lineage: Bacteria > Acidobacteriota > Thermoanaerobaculia > Multivoradales > JAHEKO01 > JAOTUP01. Next base: position 44 of record JAOTUP010000472.1, read on the forward strand.
CCAGAAGCCGGCCAGGGCTTCGCAAACGGCGAGTACGTCAGGCAGCCTTCAGCGCTCAGGCTCTCGTCGACGGCTGGGACGAGGAGGGAAGTATTGCCTTCGACCTCGTCACGCAGGCGGAGGAGATCTTCGGCCTCCCGGCTGAGATCGAGAGTGCGACGAAGAGTCTCGAGAAACTCGGTGACGACGGCCTCACCGGGTGCGCCGCACACCTCGGAGATGAGCGGGGCGAGCGTCGCAAGGCGCTCGCCCGTTTGGTCGAGTCGCCCAACCAGCCCGAGGTGTCTGAACTTGACCACCCTGAGCCGGCCGTCGTCGGTTCGAGCCCGGTGCCATTGGAAGAGAAGCGACATGGCCGCTGGCCTCGTCTCGAGCTCGAGGGCACGGCGCGAGGAAGGAGCAGCGAAGTGGCGCGCGAGGAGTCTTTCGACGTCGTCAGGTTTTGGCTGTCCTGCATGGCCGGCGAGCGTGGCGAGTTCCTGGGCGTCCGGCCAGGTCAGCAGGTCGAGTCGGGAGGCAATGTAGTGAGCAAACTGGACGGCGAGGGGCCCGTGGCGGCGGAGGTCGGTGATCAGTCGGCGAAGTGGTGCATCGGCGGACTCGGAAGCCGATCCTCGACGTCGAAAGGGGCTGCGATCCTCGCGTGACAGGTTCATGTGACGAGCCACCGCAGAGCCGTGATGAGGAGACTCAGGATACCGGCAGCGAAGAGAGCGAGCTGTGCGGTCAGGAGGTTGAATCCCATGTGTGTCGGCTCGCCACCCAGCGCCATGAGCGCCGACAGGCCAATAAGCACGAAGGTCAGTCGGGCGAGTTTCGCCTCGTAGCGTCGTGAGCGTCTTGGGGGAATACTCTTTGCGACCTTCGAGCTCCGTCGCTGACTTCGCTCCAGACGATCGAGAAGACGATCCAGCCGGGTGGCACCGTCGTGAATGAGGCGGCTTCCCGCAAGCAAGACGTCGACAATAGCGTCAGCTGAGAAGGTGGATTTCCAGGCCTGGCTTTCCAGTTCTCGTCGGCTCGATTCCTCGAGGGCGGCACTGGTGTCGTAGCCCGGTGCAAATCGCGCGATCAGCCCGTCAGCGGTGACCACAGAGCGCATGTACCGCAGCGCCTCTTCGTGGGGCAGGAGGTTGCACTCGCGCGACAGCCGGATCATGTCCAGCATGATGACGGTGTAGCTCCGTCGAAGCCTGGCGACACCCTTCTTCTGCTCGAACCAGTCGTCTGCGAGGCGGTCGAGGCCGCGGCGAAAGCGCTCCCGGTCAGAGCTCGCCTCGACATTCGAAATGCGCAAGAGACCCTCGTAGAGACCGTCCAGATCGCGACGCGACAACGCCAGGATGAGCGCCAGCACATGCTGCCTTCCGTACTCACTGATCACGCCGGTGATGCCGAAGTCGACATAGCCGACAACATTGTCGGGCAGGATAAGCAGGTTTGCGGGATGAAGATCGGCGTGAAACACGCCGTGCCTGAACACATCACCCAGGAAGTTGCTGATGATGTTATCGGCGAACTTCTCCGGATCGAATCCGGTTTCTTTCAATCGATAGGCGACGGCGGGGTCTCGCCGATCGAGCGATCGCAGGTATTCGAGGAGTGTTGGCCCGGCGATGAAGTCGGTCACCAGGATTCGATGTGTCGAGAGGTCCGAGTACACCGCAGGCACGTTGGATTCAGGTCTGTGGCTGCTATTGCGACCAACCTCGGACATGTATCGGGCTTCGGTGCGGTAATCGAGTTCGTCAGTCGTCCAGGCGATGAACTCCTCGATCGGCATGCGAAACGCCTCCACACCCCTCAGCCGTAGCGCCGCCATGAGTCTGAGCGCCAGCCGCATCAGCCGGATGTCGCCGCCGAAATCCCCGACTGCCGTCGGCCGACGGACCTTGACCGCCAATCGATTGCCGCCCAACGTTGCGCGGTGAACCTGGCCGATCGAAGCCGATGCGAACGGCTGCGGGTCGAAGGTGTCGAAGATCCCGTCCGGCGGGCTGCCGAGATCCTGGCGGAAGATCTCCTCGACGTCGTCGAAGGCGAAAGGCGGTACGCGATCCAGCAGATCGAACAGCGCGTCGCAGTAGGGTCGCGGAATAAGGTCCGGTTGCAGCGAGAGGATCTGCCCGAACTTGATGAACGACCCGCCAAGCTCCTCCAGTAGGTGCCGAAGACGGTCCGGTCCCGAGAGTGTCGCTCGGCCGAATCGAAGCCACGCGATGCGACGCGCTACACGGTCATGGAAAGTGACGATGAGGAATCTGAGCAGGACGCCAACGATGTGCACAAGGCGTCCGAGATCCGCAAGGCGATGCATTCTTCAGCAGTCCTTCAAG
>JAOTUP010000473.1 GCA_029863825.1 Acidobacteriota bacterium
GAGTTGTTCGAAAACGTCGTTGGGGTCCTCGGTGAAGGCGGAGTCAATCGCGCGCATGCCGACCGGCTCCTGTGGTGGGGCGTCGAAGTGGCCCAGAAGAGACCGCTGTGGATCAAGGCAACGGCCCGCGGCCGCGGCGGACATGGCTCGATGCTCAACCTCGGCAGCGCTCCACATCAGTTGACGAAAGCGCTTGCCCGGCTCATGGACCGACCTCTGGCCTACCGGATTTCGCCGCCTGTCCGTGAGTTCCTCGAGAGCGTTGCCCCCTACCAGAGCGATTTTTTCAAGCGAATGGTCGACTCGCTCGATGCAATTGTCTCTGAACAGGAACCTCACAAGAAGCTCTTTCCCGGCATCCCGAATTACCTTCTCGACACCGTCCAGGTGAACGTCATCAGCGCCGGCGAGAAGATCAACGTCGTGCCGACGGAAGCCAGTGCCTTGATCGACATGAGGCTCTTGCCAGACACGGATCAGCAGCAATTCCTGCAGGAAGTCCGCGACGCCCTCGGTCCTGAGATCACCGTCGAGATTCTCCTGGACGCTCCGCCGGCGCCTCCTTCGTCAACCCGCGGTCCGATCTACGACTGCCTCTCCCGGTCTCTTCCCCGCGAAGCGCCGGTCGTCCCGAGTTTCATACCCGGCATCACCGATTCGCGCTATTTCCGGCAGCAGGGAATCGATGCCTACGGCTTTTCGCCTTTCGTGTTCGACGCGACCGAAGCGGTCGGCGTCCACGGCAACGACGAGAACATCTCTCTCGCCGCGTTTCGACGAGGCGTAGCGACGATGCGCGGGGTTCTGGAAGCGTGTACCGCTTTCTGAAGGCGGCTCTGCCGTTCGGGCTGCTGGCCCTATTTCTGGGCCATCTTGCAGACCCGGGAGCCCTCTTGGCGACGCGCGATGTACCGATCTTCCATCTTCCCTTGCGGACTGCCTTGAAGCAGGTCGTGGAGTTTGGCGCGCCGGTCTGGAATCCAATGATTCACGGTGGCCAGCCGATCCTGTCGAACCCCAACTACGCTGCGTTCTATCCCCCCACCTGGCTCCTTCTCCTGATTCCCGTGCACTATTCGATCGGACTGATCATCCTGTTGCACGCGGGGATCGGTTTCGCGGGTGCTCGACGGTTCGCTCGACATCTGGGCTGCGCTGAAGGACCTGCTCTCATGGCCGGCATCGGTTTTGCGTTCGGCGGTGCGACCTTGGCTACGACCAGCCTGCTCACCACGTTCTGCGGACTCGCTTGGATGCCGTGGATTCTCTACGGCTGCGATCGTTGGTTTGCGGAGGCTGGCCGCGCTCTCAATCTGCGCCTGGCCGCACTTCCGAGCGCCGCATTCGCGGCACAAATACTGGCCGGCGAACCGGTCATTGTCCTGACCACTGGGTTGGCGGCGGTGAGCCTCGCTCTCACCGCCGAGACCCACCGTGCCCACAAGACGGCACGACTCGTCGCAATCTCCGCCGTTGCAGTGCTGCTCGCGTCGGCGCAGCTCATTCCGACATACGCGCGCCTGGAGGGTTCAGCTCGCGCCGAGGGCCTCGATAGAGACGAGACCCTCGAGTGGTCGGCGCACCCGCGCCGGGTCATCGAACTGTTGTGGCCCCGCGCCTGGGGCGATCCCATGAGGATCGACGAGGATCTCTACTTCGGATGGTCGGTGCACGACCGCCAGTTCCCGTACCTGTACTCCCTCTATCCCGGACAGTTGACTGTCCTGTTGGCCTTCGCCGCGCTGGCGCGCTGGAAGATCAGACACCGGCTCGCCTGGTTGGCGATGATCGGCGGAGGCCTCTTTCTCGGCGCTGGAGCTTACAACCCTTTGCTGCTCTGGCTGGGCCGGACCACGTCTGTCCTGTCGCAGATCCGCTACCCCGAGAAGCTTCTCCTGCTTTCGACTGTCGCCCTGGTGTTTGCTGCAGCCCTGGGTTGGCAGCGGCTGCTCGACGCAAGGACCGAAGGTGATGTGCCCCTCGAGGACTTTCCCGTGGCCCTGGCGGCGACCCTCACCGGCATCAACATGCTGCTGCTCATCGTGTTGTGGAAGCGGCCCGACGTCGGAGAGTGGTTTGCACGCACCAACTCCGTCCTGCCACTGGACGCCGAGACACAACGGCACGCTGCGACTTTCCTTCGCGAAGAACTGGTCACTGCGCTCATCGTGTCCACGGCCTCGATCGTGATCTTTGCGCTTCACCGCTGGCGGTCGGTCCCGCGCTTGGTGCTCGTCCCTCTGACCCTCGCGCTGCTGGTCGGCGACCTGTACTGGTACAACCGCGGCTTGACGCCGACCGTGCCTGCGGTCGACGTGATGCGCCCCCCCGCTCCGCTCACGACTGCCGGTGGCGATGGTGAGCGAATCTT
>JAOTUP010000474.1 GCA_029863825.1 Acidobacteriota bacterium
TCGCGATCGACGATTCTCGACCAACGAATTCGGGATGCGCGGTTCGTCGGTCGAGCGAAGCAAGCCACCGGGGGTCGTCCGTGTGGTCGGACTTGGTGATTCATATATGTTCGGCTGGGGAGTTAGCCAGGAGGAGACGTACCTCGCCCTCCTGAATGAAAGCTTTGCCGAAGAAGAGCCGAAGATCGAGTTTCTCAACTTCGGCACGCCTGGTTATAACACCGCCATGGAGGTCGCTCTTTACGAGCACAAGGCACGCCATTTCGAGCCCGACCTAATTCTCATCCATTTCGTCGGCAACGACCTGAGCCTGCCGCATCACTTGCAGCCGCCGCGCGACGTTAGTCCGGCGAACTGGCATCTGATCGAGCTGATACGGGCAGTGCTGGCCGCGAAGGCTCTCGACGGCGAACTCGAATTACTGCCGCACGATCTGACGAGCTTTCCGGAACGAGTCCAAGAAGAAGTCGAGAGCCACTACGACTACATGCTAGGACCGCAGGGGTACCGCCATGCGATGGCGCGATTCGCAGAGCTGGCACACGCCGACTCGGTGCCGGTCGTCATCATGTCGCTCGGCCCTCGAGACATCGTGGAACAGGTCGCGAGCGAGCACGGGTTCAGAGTGTTGGAGACGTCCTCTGTGTTCGCCGAGCTCATGGAGAAACAAGGCATCGAAGTGACGCGAGACAGGTGGCGCGAACTTCTCAGGCTTCCGGGTGATATTCATCCATCACCGTTTGCGCACATGGCATATGCGGAAGCGATCCGGCGTGAGCTGTCCGCGCAAGGTCTCGCGCGAGCCGGAACTGCACCGTGAGACTGATTCCGCTGCTCGGTCTTGCAGTGATTTTCGGAGCTGCCTGGCTCCTCTCCTTCCAGCGGCACTCCATCAAACTCCGACCCGTCGCCACCGGTTTCGGCCTGCAGCTTCTCTTGTCCCTGGCCGTCTTACGTGCCGACAACTGGAGCTTCGTCGGCATGGCAATCTTGAGTCTCTGGATCGCGCTCTTCGCGTTGCGCTCCGAGGCTCCTGCGCTCACACTCCCGAAGCGAATGGTCCGCCACATCGCTGCGCTCGCAGCCGTCGGAACCACACTCTACCTGCTGCCCGAGGCGGCTACTTTCTCCATTCTTGTCCTCACCGTCATCTCACTTCTCGGGATGCACAGGTGGGGCATGCTGTCTTCACTTCGTCCCTGGACCGCCGCGGTGCTTCCGGTCGGCGGCACCGCGTGGCTCGTTCAGCGCGGTCTCGACGGGCTCGAGCTTCTCGCGCGCCTGGGCAACTGGGTCGCCCGACTGCTGGATCTGGCCGATTACGGTTCTCGCTTCCTGTTTGGCAACCTCGCCGACTCCTCTTACTACTTTCCTCAGAGTCCGACCTGGCCCGGCTTTGGATACCTCTTCGCCTTCAAGCTGCTTCCGGTCATCGTCTTCTTCGCAGGGCTCGTTTCAGTGCTCTATTCCCTCGGGATCATGCAGGCGGTCATCGGAGGCCTCAGCCGCTTCATGCGCTGGACGATCGGCACCAGCGGTGCTGAGACCCTCTGCGCAAGCGCCAATATCTTCATCGGTCAGACCGAGGCTCCATTGCTGATTCGTCCCTATCTCGCCACGGCGACGCGCTCGGAGCTCTTCTCCGTCATGGTCGCCGGCTTCGCCACCATCGCCGGCGGGGCGATGGCCGGTTACATCGCCCTGGGCGTGCCGGCGGCCCATCTCGTCGCGGCCTCGGTAATGTCGGCACCGGCGGCTCTGGTCATCAGCAAGATCTTGCTGCCCGAAACCGAGCATCCCGCGACCACTGGAGATGTCGAACTGCCGAGAATCGACGTCGGTCACAATGTCATCGAGGCGGCAACCAACGGCATCCAGGACGGCCTGCGGCTCGCCGTCAACGTCGGCGCCATGCTGATCGGCTTCATCGCCCTGATGGCGGTGGTCGACTCCGCTCTCCGCTTCGGCGATCAATGGATCGACGGGCGCATGCTCGGCGGTGGGTTTGTCGACTACGTGACGGTCGGCTTTTCGCCGGTCGCCGGCGAGTACGAAGGCATCTTTCCGGGCTCGCTCAAAACTCTCTTCGGAACTCTCCTTCGCCCGATGGCCTGGCTTCTGGGCGTACCCTGGGCGGAAGCCGGGCAGGTCGGCACTCTGCTGGGCGTCAAGCTTTCCTTGAACGAGTTCGTTGCCTACGGCACACTCGCCACTCACATCCAGGCCGGCACACTCAGCGAGCGCTCGATCGCCATCGCCGCCTATGCCCTTTGCGGTTTTGCCAATTTCTCGTCGGTCGGCATGCAGATCGGTGGCCTCGGCTCTCTGGCGCCGAAACGCCGTGCCGAGTTCGCGCGTTT
>JAOTUP010000031.1 GCA_029863825.1 Acidobacteriota bacterium
AGATATCCAGGGCGAGGGGTGAGCCCTTGAGAGCCTTGAGGGCGCGAAGATCGATTGGTACAGCGTGGGCGACGAGCTCGTCGTAGAACTCGGTGCTGAGGACCACGACGGAGTTCCAGAGCGGCTGCTGGTCCAGATCTCGGGGCGACCACCAGAGCTCGTGCTTGTGGGCGATTGTGTAGCCGACGCCGGCGGCGTGGCCTTCGTCTTCGTCGGAGTAGCTGCAGCGAATGGTGGTGGAGAAGAGACGATGTAGCTGGTCACGGAGGCGTGAAGTCGTCCCGCGCTTACCGGTGATCGGCGTGAGTCCCAGCTTGTACATGAAGCTCGAGAAGGTCGGACCGAGCTCGATCTCGCGGCTGCGCGTCCGGACAGCCTCGGTTGAGAGCCACGCGAGTGCGAGCCGCGGGTAGGAGCCGTAGGGGAGCCCGACCGACGCCGGCGCGTTCATGTAGAGCGTAAAACGGCCGTTGACCCGCTCGAACTCGTGCGTCAGGGGCCGGCTGTGGGGGAGAGTGGCCTGGACGAGGATCCGCGCCATGAAGCCAAGGGCGGCGGCCGCGCGCGCCTCTTCGGCTTCGATGGCGAGCGCTTCCTGAGCGAGCTTGCGGCGCTTCTGCTCACCCGGAATTCGGGGACAGGCACGTCCGCCCTCACCCCCTCCCGAGCCGGTCCCCGAATTCCTCCCACCGGTGTTCCAAACGGTCCGGTCCAGGACCTCCCCGAGGCGATGCGGACAGTTGTCAGCACGCGTCAGGGCGAAAGCCTCAGGCGGCTAAGCTCATGTCCCTCAATGAGTTAAAGGATTCGAGCTGGGCGAAAACGGTGTTCCAAATCTCTCCCGTTGGGGACACACCAGTTTGCCCCGTGCTTCTCTCTAAGCAACTGATTCTATTAGACTTATCTGTCTTCACTGGCAAAAGCCCGTGGAACCCGCGGCGCGGGGACCTTGAGAAAGGCTCCGTCCACGCCGGCGCGGCGGCTCGTTCCCGGCCTCTAGAGGGCCGCCAGCTCCTCCGGCAGCACCTTGACCGCCACCTCGCGGTCGAGCCGGGTGCCGGTCGCCCGCCATACCTCGCCCATGCCGCCTTCTCCTAGCTTGGCGGTGATCTCGTAGTGGGAGAGGGTGCGGCCGATCATTCGGCCTGGAGTCTATCCGGGCACGCCCCTGTCGGGCGTCGCTGATTCAGCAGCCATGAACGCATAGGGTCTGCCAGAGCAGGCTCAGAGAGCTCTCAGGATCTCTTCCTTCGATACAGACTTGTGTCTCGCAACGCTGCGCAGGATCGCGTTGAGTGTGCCGACCCGCAGGCTCTTATGGGCGGGGATCACGACTCGCTGATGGGAAGGGCCTCGGTCTCGAGAACCACGTGGCTGCCAACCTGGCCGGTCCGCCGGTAATCCCAGCTCCGGCAGAGGCTGCGAATCAGTTGTTCCCCACTGAGATCGCGGGGGAGCTTCATCCGGTCGCGAGTACCTCGTCTCTGACGAGATGGAGTCGAAACGATGCCGGCTGGTCTTGGTCGGCAAAGAACGCGGCTACCGCCTCTCGGACGTTGGAGCGCAGCTCGTCCCAGTTGTCGGCCTGGGTGAAGATCGCCTCGGTAAGGCACTCGGCCACGAAGCCGCCGTCCGCTTCTTGGGTTACATCAAAGACCAGCTCGCTCATGGGCGCCATTGTACCGTGTCCTTCGAGCCCTTCGAGATGTAAGAGGGCGAAGGCCTCATGAGCAGGCCGCGGTCAACGACGCTCAGGCGCACTGCAGGGTAGAGGTGCAGAACGTCGGCAAGGTAGATCAGGAACTTCCTCCTGAAGTTCCGTGGCCGTCCGTAGTCGGCGCCGAACTGGGTCTGGAGGGCTTCCCAGAGAACAAGACACGGCTTTCTCAGGTAGCGCATCCGATAGGTCAGCCAGGAGTAGATGTCGAGGGCGAGTGGCGAGCCCTTGAGCGCCCTGAGGGCTCGGAGATCGATCGGCACGGCGTGGGCGACGAGCTCGTCGTAGAACTCGCTGCTCAGGACGACGACCGAGCCATAGCGGTTGCTCGTCCGGATCTCGCGGTGACCACCAGAGCTGGTGCTTGAAGGCGATGGAGTAGCCGACGCCGGCGGCGTAGGAAACCGGTGACAGGAAGTTTCTCCCATCCGCCCTCCCAATCCAGTCACCGGTTTCTTGTAGCTGCAGCGGATCGTGGTGGAAAAGAGTCGATGGAGCTGGTTGCCGAGGCGCGAGGTGGTCCCGCGCTTGCCGGTGACGGGGGTCAAGCCGAGCTTGTACATGAAGCTCGAGAAGGTCGGTCCAAGCTCGATCTCGCGGCTTCGCCTCCTGACCGCCTCGGTCGAGAGCCAGGCGAGCGCGAGCCTGAGCAAAAGAGGTTCCAAGTTCTTCCCCACGAGGAGACGCAGTGTGCTGTCGACGCGCGGATGCCATAATCTTCCGACAAGATGGCTGACGCACGCAGGGATCGGGTGACGCAGCTGCTGGCTGAGTGCGGGAGTTCTGAACCCGGGCGCCGAGTTCCGCAGGAGCTTCTGACCGAAGTCTATGCCGACCTGCAACGGCTGGCGGCGGGCTACTTGCGCAGGCAGGCGCCCGGACAGACGCTAGAGCCCGCCGCCCTGGTCCACGAGGCGTATCTTCGATTGGTCGATGGCAACACGATCGATTGGCAAGGGCGCACCCATTTCTTCGCGGTCGGTGCGCTGGCAATGAGGAACGTCCTGATCGACAACCTCCGTCGCAAGGGCCGAGTCAAAAGAGGCGGAGATCGCCTGCGAGTGACGTTTGCGGAAGAGCTGCGCTGGCCCGAGGCTGAGGTTGACGAGGAGCGTCTACTTGCGGTCCACGAGGCCCTGGAGAAGCTGCGTACGCTCGACGAGCGACAGGCCCGGATCGTCGAGCTGAGATTCTTTGCCGGGATGACGTCGCAAGAGGTGGCAGAAGCTCTCGGGGTCTCGCTACGCACCGTCGAGGGCCAGTGGGCTCACGCCAGAGCTTGGCTTCTGTGTGAGCTGGAGCCGCCGGTGCAAGCGTGAGCGATCCGCGCCATGTTCGTGCGCGCGAGGTGTTCCTAGGCGCTTGCGAGCGGGCGCAAGAGGAGCGTTCGCGCTATCTCGACGAAGAGTGCGGCGAAGACGAGGCACTGCGTCGGGACGTGAGCGCCCTCCTCGTCCGTCATGACGAGGCTCTAAAGGTCCCCGCTACCGCGCCGGACGACGGCCCGCGCCGCTTCCGATCCGGGGAGCTGTTCGCGGGACGTTACCGGATTGTGTCTCTGCTGGGAGAGGGCGGGATGGGGCAGGTCTACCGGGCCGACGACGAGACTCTCGGCGTCCCGGTCGCGATCAAAGTGCTGCCGCGGCAAGCGGCCGGCCGAGAGCTGTTGCTCACAGAGGTCCGGCACGCCCGAGAGGTGACGCACTCCGCCGTGTGCCGAGTCCACGACGCGGGCGAATGGGAGGGCGAGATCTTCATCACGATGGAGTACGTGGCCGGTGAGGACTTGGCTTCGCTTCTGCGGCGCATTGGACGGATGCCGTCGGACAAGGTCTTGGACATCGCCCGTCAGCTCTGCGCGGGCCTGGCGGCCGCGCACGCTCGCGGGGTTCTCCACCGCGACCTGAAGCCCGCCAACGTGCTCATCGATCCGGACGGCCACGTCCGCATCGCGGACTTCGGCATCGCTGTGGGCCGCGACCAAGCAAGTGAGGCGGAGCGCGCGGCCGGTACCCCTGCGTACATGGCGCCGGAGCTTCTGCTGTCTTCCCGAGGCGCGAGCGAGCGCAGCGATCTTTATTCGCTGGGGCTGGTCCTCTACGAGCTGGCCACCGGCCGTTTGCCGTTCGAAGAAGAGGAGAGGCGCAGGCGCGCGAGCCGGCCGCGGCGCTGGACGCCGGCTGCGCCCTCGCACTTCGCCGCGGACTTGGATCCCGATCTCGAGCGCGCGATCCTGGCGTGTTTGTCGCCCGATCCGGACGATCGTCCAGCGTCGGCACTCGCTCTCGCCGCCGTCCTGCCGGGGTCGGATGCGCTGGCGCTGGCGGTGGAGGTGCGCGTCACGCCGTCGCCTGAGATCGTGGCGGCCGCCGGTAGCTACGCGACTTCTGCTCCGGGTCGGTTGTGGGCGGCGTTCGGCGGTCTGGTTCTGCTCCTCGGAGTCGTCCTTGCGCTCGGTGAGGAGACCTCGCTTCTCAGCCGGGCCGGGATCGTCAAAGCCCCGGAAGTGCTGGCCGATTCGGCCCGCGAGCTCGTGGTCGCTCTGGGCTACGCCGAGGAGCCGCAAGCGCCCCGCCACGGCTACCTGGATGACCCCATACCCTACGGGTCGGAGACCTCGGTGCTCTTCTGGTACCGGCAGGAATCCGTGCGCGACGTGCCCGAGGCGACGCGGCGGTATCTCTACGCTCGCCCGTTCGAGCCCAAGCCGGAGGTGAGGGGCCGGATCGTGGTGTTTCTCGATCAGTCCGAGAGGCTGGTCTACTTCCAGGCCGACCCGGTGACGTCGTCCGGGGGTGTCGATCCAAGCGGTCCATCGGAGATCAACTGGGGTTCGGCTCTCGCCTTCACGGGGATCGCCCAGAAGAGTCTGGAGCCAGCTCCCGCGGGCCGGTCTCCGGTCCCTGCCGACCACTGGATCGCCTGGTCGGGTGAAAGCCCGGCGGGCGAGACGGTTCGGATCGAGGGCGCCTCCGCCGGTGGCCGGGTCGTCTATCTCGCCGTCACCCACGCGCAGGAGGACTGGAGCGCGGTTGCCAAGAAACGGGCGGCGTACGCCCAGAGGGCTTCTTGGCTGGGTTGGTTCGTTCTGCTGATCGTGGCTGCGGCTGTGCCACTGGCTTTCTTGAACCTCCGGCGCAGGCGCGGCGACCGCCGCGGGGCTCGTAGACTCGTGCTCTTCGTGCTTTCCGCGCTTCTGGCGGGTTGGCTTCTGCGGCTCGGGTGGATCTCTCACCCGATGGAGGACACGGCGGACGCCGTCGTCGAGCGTCTCGGGGTGCTCTTGCTTCATGGGGCCTGGCTCTGGCTCGGATACCTGGCGCTCGAGCCGTACGTGCGGCGGGCCTGGCCTCGAGTGCTCGTAGCCTGGAGCCGAGTGCTCGACGGACGACTCCGCGATGCTCTCGTCGGTCGCACCGTTCTGTTAGGTGCGCTGGCCGGCGCCTTCCTCGCGCCGCTCCAGTTTTGCCGCTTTCTCTTGCCGAGGTGGCAAGGTCTCGAGGCCCCGGTCCCTCCGGTCGTCGGCCCTTGGCTGGAGAGCACCCTCAGCACGCCGCTGCTTCTCGCCACCGCGCTGGCCACGGTCCCGAGGGCGATCTACGACGGTCTGGTCACGCTCCTGGTCCTCGTCCTGTTGCGCTGGCTCCTGCGCGGGCCGCGACTCGGGACCATTGCCTTCGTCGCTGTCTACTCTCTTTTGGTCGTGGTCACCGGCGGAGGCAACTCGGTCACCGCGTGGCTGGTTCTGGGGCTGCCGGTCGCCGTGATCAGTGCCTTTGTCCTCGTCCGCTTCGGATTCCTGGCCTACGTGACCGCTCGCTTCGTAGTCTATCTCCTGCACAGCTACCCGCTGACCACCGACTCGGCCCTTTGGTACTCGCGAGGAGGCTTCTTCGCCGCCGGGCTGGTGGCGGTGATCGCAGGCATTGCGCTCTGGGCTGCCCTTGGCGGTCCGGCAGCGCGTCGCCACCGGACCGCCACCGCCTAGGCCGACCAACTCCTAGTCCTCGGTCGCTGCCAGGCTCTGGGCGAGATCGAACAGAGCCGCCTGGATTCTCCCCATGGCCTTGAGCCGCCGGAGTTTCGTCGGGGGGTAGAGATCGCTGTTGGTGAAGATGGCGATGCCGAATCCCCGCTCCGGAAAGATGAAGAGATCCGAGGAGAAACCCCACCAGGCCCCGCTGTGAGCGACCACGTGCCCCCCGTCGAAGGGCTCGACGAGGAAGGCGAGACCCTGGGTCGGCGCGATCTCCGGAGATTGCACTCGCCACATCTCGCGCGCCGAGGAACGCCGGAGGATCCGCGTGCCTTCGAACCGGCCCGACTCGAGATGCATCGCGATGAAGTTCCCGAACTGCCGGGCGCTCGTCTGTAGCATCCCTGAAGGGTAGGGCGCGTAGGAGGTGAACGGGAAGGTCTGGTATCGGGCCCGCGCTTTTAGCAGGTAGGGGACGGCTAGGTGAGACCGGTCGAGGTTGGCGAGAAACCAGCTCGACTCGAGCATCTCGAGCGGCCGAAAGAGGCGCTCCTGAGTGAAGGTCTCGAAAGTCGTGCCGGAGACGCGCTCCACCAGGTAGCCAAGCAGCGCGAAGCCGATGTTCGAGTAGTCGAACGCCTCGCCGGGAGCCCAGGGATGAAAACTTGCATCGGGGTCGAAATAGTCGCTGTCCTCGAGCAGGTAGAGGGGCAGGAATTCCTCCAGCGAAAGCGGGTAGTCTCCGTCGCTGATCAGAAGCTCCTCCAGCTCGTCCGCGAGCCGGTCCGAGACGCTCGAAGTGTGGGTGAGAAGCTGCCGGGCGGTGATCGGGATTTCCGGGTGGTGGGGATTGCGGAGCGCGAAAGGCAGGTAGTCGTTGATATCGGCATCAAGGCCGATCAGCCCGTCATCGACGAGCTGCATCACCGCCGTCGCAGTTACCGTCTTCGCGACCGAACCGATCTTGAACACGGTGTCGGGCGTGACGGGGACCTCCTCTTCGATGTTGGCCCAGCCGTAGCCGCCGGACCAGGCCGTGCGACCGTCTACGACGATGACCGCCGCCAAGCCCGGGATGCCGGCCTTGCGCATCTCGCGCTTGACGAGCTTGTCCAGTTTCTTGGGTTGGGCTGCGGCCGGAACCGCGACCGCCGCCAGCGTCAGAACGGCGAGCGCTAGAAGCTGGGTTTTGCGTGTCTTCATTGGGTTCATCTGTTTCTCCTTGTTCGAATTCTGAGCCGGCAGCGTGCCGCCTCAGTCCGGTAATCGCCGTCCGGCCGCGAAACCCGCAAGGGTGGACCCGCTGCGTTTGATGAGCGAAAGGCGAGCAGCCCGGCACGACGCGGGTGGCGAGCTGCGCCGTAGGGAAGACTCGAACGAAGACTTATGGGTTCGAGCGGGGCTCGGACAGACTCGTGTTTTCCAAGGCGGCAAGCATGCGATCGAGCCGTTCAGCCGAAAACCAGCGTCCGCGCACGCAAAGGCCTCGTGGTTCACGCAAGGTCGCCAGTCCTTCCAGCGGATTGCCGTCAACCAACAGCAGGTCAGCTCGACTGCCGAGAGCGATGGTTCCGAACTCGGTCTCGCGGTGGAGGAAAATCGCGGGTGCGGCGGTTGCTGTTCGAAGTGCTTGGTAGGGGGTGAGGCCTGACTCGAGCAGGAGCTCTAGCTCTCGATGGAGCGTTATCCCTCCAACCATGAGCCTGAGCCCACCCGCATCGGTTCCGGCGAGCAGAGGAACACCGGCGTCCTGAAGTTTGTTCACGACCTTCTTGAGCAGCGGAGTCCAGCGCGCGACGTCGAGGCTCGGCTCGAACAAGCTCGGTCTCTCGAAAACGAACGGCTTGCTCAACCACTGCGCTTCCTCCGGGAGGTATCGGTACCAAGGTTCGAACCGGTCAGGCGTCACACCGCTGTCGACGATGACCGTCGTAATCACCGAGATCTCGCTCTCCGCGAGTGCCGCCGCCAGCTTTTCGAGCTGACGGTCGGTGCCACGCCAGGCGAGCGGCAACCAGTAGCTCAGGGTGAAAAGAAGCGCTATCAGGGGCACGAACAGAACGGCCAACGAGGTCCGGAGCCCACGCGGACTACTGCGGCGAAGGATGGCCAGGGCGCAAGTTGCCGCCAAGGCCAGGAGTGCAAGGCCGAAAACGAACAGTAGAAAAATCAGAAGTTCGTCCCCGGCCCAGAACGTCTGTTCCCAAACGTAAAGGAACGCGCCGCTCACGGCCAAGCTGGCGAGTGCGGGGACCGTGACGGAGAGCGTTCGCCGTGGCGACACCAGCCCCCACAACAAGATCACGACGGCGAGGGCGATGACGGCCAGGCACGACCACTTGGTGGCTCGCGCATAGGCCTGAAAGCGCGCTGTCGGGTCGGGCAGCAGGTCGTACTCTAAGAGGCAATTCACGTGCGCGAGCGACTGCCCTTCCTCAAGGACTGCCGTCAGACCGAGGTTGTGCGGGGTGTGGCCGACCAAGGGGACGCCTATGTCCTTGGCGGTCTTCATCATGCGGTTGTAGGCTTCGCGGCTCAATCCCACGGTGGTGCCTTCGCCGAAGAAGGACTCGTGAAACTTGATGACATCAAATCCCGCCTCCGCTTGGCGAACGACCTCTTGCGCGACCTCGTCCGGACTAGTCACGTAGGGCTCATTGAGAAACTCGCCCGACGAGTAGAGAGTCGGTGCGATCAGCTCGCCGGCCTCGATACGGCGGCGCCAATTCAACGCGACTTCGTCCCCTCTCAGATTCAGCACGGACGTGATGCCCGCCGCGAAGAACAGGGGCGCGTCACCGAAGTCGGGCCGTGATCCGAGAGATTCTTCCAAATGCACGTGGGCATCGGTCAGGCCCGGCAGCAGGTAGCGGTTCTCGCCGTCGATGACGTGGGCGTCGATCGGAATCTCGACCTCGTCCGGCGACCCAATGGCATGGATCAAGCCGTCGCGAATCAGGACCACCCGATCGCGGAGAACGCGAGGAGAGTCCATCGGCACGACGTTTACGTGCTTCAGGATGAGGTCTCTTGTCGCGCCTGTCGATGCTTCGATGAGGTCACTCGGTGATGAGACCTCTGGTCCGCTTGTGCCGGCGGCCTCGTCTTCGGCTCCGCGCACCGCGCCCTGCGGCAGCAGGATGATCGTTGCCACGAATAGGAGGACTCGGAAGCGCCTGATCTCTTCCGGCAAGAAACGGCAGTAGCTCATCGGTTGCTCCACAAGCAAGAAGAGTAAATGATGATCGTGTGTGTCTGCATTCGTGTTCGACCGGCGTTGTCGTTACGGTTCTGAGATCGTATCGTTCTCGAAGATGCCCGGCGCCTCGATCGGCGCCGGGCTGAACCAAGGCTGGACACTGCGCGCCGGTCAGGGATTCGCGGCGAGGCGCTCTGAAGCGGAGCGGACCAGATCCAGCATCCTCAGGATCTCGTCGGCGACCAGTCCCGGTCGCTGCCGGTGAACGTAGTGACTCGACCTGGCCGCCTCGATGTACCGTCCGTTCGCGGCCGCTCGCGCAAACGCCTCCTGATGCTCGAGCCAGAGCTTCTGCAGCGCGCGGGAACCGGTGATTTGGGGCTCCGTGGCCGCGATCACGGTGATCGGAATGTCGCCCAGATCCGCGGGCCGTGGGGCGAAAGTCTCTGTCTCCCCGATGCCTTTGACTTCAGCCTTCTGATGCCGCGGCATCATGGCAACCAGCGCCTTTGGCGGCACACACAGCCCTACATCGGCCGCTTCGCAGGCCCCCGTGAAGTCGGCGGGCCGGCTGTCCACTAGGACGATTCCGGCGACATCGTCCGGGTTGAGCTTGGCGAAGGCGAGCATATAGAGCCCGCCGATCGAGTGTCCGACCAGGACAAACGGCGGTGGCTGGCCTGCTTCGCGAAGGAGCGCTCGCAGGTGTGTGGCCACTTCTTGCCCCGTCCGGCGCCCATCCCGGTCCGACTCGAAACGGTTCTTGAAGCTGGGGCTGTACCCCGGCCGGTCATAGGTGAAGACTCTGGAGTGGGGGGCAATTCGCGTAGCCAGTCCGGACCAGCTCGCTTTCGAGTCGCCCAGGCCGGCTTCCATGACGACGGTGGGAGAGCCGCTGCCAGCCACCGAATAGGAGACCGAGGCGCCCCCCACCGGCTGCGATCGGCTCACCGGCAGCGTGGCGCATCCGATCGGCAGAGCACCGGCGGCGATCAGAAGTGCCGTTTGACTGAACTTTCTCATGACTGTTCCTCCTCCGAATGTCGTTTGGTTTCGCGGCGTTCATGGCGCCTCAAACCAGTAATCGCGGTCTGGCGAGGAAACCCGCAAACGTGTCGAAAAGCGGCTCCGGAAAGGCGGACCACCGTCGTGCCGGCTGGGACTTGGTGCGTCGTTTGGCAGGGGTGTTCCAAACGGTCCGCCCCAGGACCTCCCCGAGGCGATGCGGACAGTTGTCAGCACGCGTCAAGGCAGGGCCCTCTACGCGGCTAAGCTCATGTCCCTCAATGAGTTAAAGGACTCCAGTTGGGCGAAAACGGTGTTCCAGACCTCTCCCGTTGGGGACACCAGTATTTTGTTCTAAGTCACTGAAAATCAAGCAGTTATGACGATTCATGTGCTCAAATTAGGGTGCCCTAACGGGATTACCTTGGAACTCACTCTTGGCTTGGACTGTCGAAATCTGGCGCCGGGGCAGAGGGGCAGAGAGCCTGCAGAGCCTCAGCCGGCTCCCCGGAACGCCGCAGAGCGAGGATGCGTCTCATGGCGCGCCTCATCCTTCCCCTCTCCTACCGC
>JAOTUP010000409.1 GCA_029863825.1 Acidobacteriota bacterium
TCTCCAGGCTGTGCCTAATCGACGAATCGCGACCAATAACTAGGGATGCGACGTCGCGGGCAGTGATTGTGTGCAGAATTCAAAAGTAGGCCCGTTTCTCAGCCCCTGGAAGAGTGGTTGGGGCTCGACAGCTCCTGGATTTCGGGAGTTCTTGTTCGAAGCTGAGCAGTCAAGGTCCTTGATAGGACTGTTAGTGGCAGCAGTCTTCTATCCATTGTTCGGGCTGCTCGACTTGCTCATTTATAGCGAGCACTTTGCATTGTTCGTTTGGATCCGGTTGGGAATGTTCGGGCTCTTTGTCACCCTTGCTCTTATAGTCCAGAAAGCACGAGATTACCGCCGAGTCGTGAGGGCCACTGCAACTGGATATGTCATACCGACCTGTTGCATTGCCCTCATGTGTTACGTGACTGAGGGGATCAGAAGTCCCTATTACGCAGGTATCGCCCTAAGCACAGTTTTTGTGGCCGCTTTTCTTACTTGGCCGGTCTCGGTTACGGTCAAGTCGACTGCCCTGGTACTTGGTATGTACTTCTTACCCTTGGCGGGTGACCTAGTTGCGGATTCCAGGTACGCTCTCCTTCACGGAGCTTTCCTCTTCGGGACCACGCTATTAGTCTGGCTGGGAATGAGACTCAGGAATCTCCAAGCATGGCACGTCTACTCGAGTGAGCTCGCGCTTTTCCAGCGCAACAAGGAACTTGCCGAGCTCCACGAGCTCAAAGACCGCATGTTCCAGAACGTGTCTCATGAGCTGCGAACGCCGCTGACTCTGATGCTGACACCGCTTCAGCGGCAACTCGAGGACGAGACGGCCTCCCGGGACCAGCGTCGCTGGACAGAAGAGATGTATCGCAACGGGATGCGACTTCTCAAGCGAATAGATGATCTGCTCGATCTGGCTAGCCTCGATGCCGATAGCGTGACGGTTGACAAGCGGCCCGTAGAAGTAACTTCACTCATGCGATCGCTCGTTGACGATGTCCGCAATTCTGCTCGCGCAGGGGAGCTGACCGTGGAGTTGGAGGCGCCAGCTGAGGAGGTCTATTACCTTCTCGACCCACACCATGTCGAGCGAATCGTCCTGAACCTCCTCGCGAATGCGTTGAAATTCACTCCCTCGGGCGGCGTCATTGTGGTTTCAGTGGCCGATGATTCCCAGGGTCTGGCGATTTCAATCGCCGACACGGGACCAGGCATTCCAACAGTCGAGCAAGAACGCGTCTTCGATCGATTTCGCCAGCTTGACTCGGGTGCGACTCGCCGCTTCAGTGGAAGTGGAATCGGCCTGGCCCTGGTGTCGGAACTGACAAAGCTCATGGGTGGTCGGGTCGAACTCGAAAGCGAAGAGGGTCGAGGGTCGAGCTTCACCGTGCGATTCCCGATCGAGGCAAACATCGGCCGTGGGGAGAAGGACACGTCAGCCAGAGACGCCGGAGGTGTCGAGGGCCTCCATCGACTGGCGCAGCGCGAAGCACTGCAGTTGGAGGTCGGTACCGGGAATCGGATGGTGGCCGGCGCAAGGGGTCCGAGAGTCCTGATCGTCGAGGATGATGACAGTCTGAGAAGGCACCTCGTGGAAGTGCTCTCGCGCGGCCATCGTGTCGTTGCCGTGGCGGGAGGCGAAGAGGGATTGCGAGAAGCACTCCTGTTCAGACCCCAGGTCGTGATCTCTGATGTGATGATGCCGGGTATGGATGGCGTCGAGCTCTGCCGACGAATTCGAGAGCGTAGCGAACTAAAAGAGACCGCAGTTGTTTTGCTGACTGCGAAGGGCCGGCTCGAGGACAGGATCGAGGGGCGCAGAGTCGGTGCCGACAGCTATCTCGCCAAGCCATTTCATTTTCGTGAGCTCCTGGCGACGATAGAGGGCTTGCTTCGCTCGCGAATGCATTTGGTTGGCGAATACCTTCTGCAAGCTCCGCTTGGAAAGGGTGGGCAGAGCGAAGTCTGGCTGGCGGTCCACCGCGAGAGCGGTGAGCGCGCGGCACTGAAGGTGATTCGACCTGGTGGCCTGGAAGATGCCAGGGCAAGAGCGAGACTGCGACGGGAGCATCAGACGCTACTGAAGCTTTCTCACCCCAACATCGTTCGCATGGTGGAGCGAGGTGAACAGGCCGGAGGTTTGTACTTAGCGATGGAGTACCTCGAGGGAGTGACCCTCGATCAGCTGGTGAGAGCCTGCGGTCCGCTGCCGTTCGGAGCAGTTGCGGCGATCGGCAGGAGCACCGCATCAGCCCTGGCGCATGTGCATGAATCAGGGCTCGTTCATCGCGATGTCAAATGCTCGAATCTGATGCTCCTCGAAAATGAGAACCGCCTGGCGGAACGGGTCCGGCTGATCGATTTCGGGACTGCTGCGGCAGTGGCTCCGCGGAGTTCCGGCGCGGCGACGGGGAGAGTCGTGGGGTCCTTACCGTATCTGGCGCCCGAGCTTCTTCGCGGCGCGGCCGAGGCTTCCTCCGCGTCCGATATCTACGGCCTGGGCGTTGTGTTGTACCGGCTCGCGACTGGTCACTTGCCATATCTAGGGACGACGCTAGGGGATCTCGAGGCGGCAATTGCAGAAGACTCTTTGGAGAGAATTGACCAGGTTTCACCAGGCGTGCCGGCAGACGTCGGAGAGATCATTCATCGGGCGATGGCGACCAACCCGGAAAACCGCTGGGCATCAGCGGAAGAGCTCAAGCTCTTTCTGACGCCACACGTCGATGAATCCGTACCGTTGACGGTCCCCTCCGTAAAGGGTCCCTCGGCAGCAACCGCCACATTCAGACCAGCCGAGACGGGGACCAGCGCGACACGGGGTTCGTAGGCGCCCTTCTTGCAAGCTGTGTGCTGAACAAGCCGATGAGTTCGGTGACCATGTGGAGAGGATGATCGGGAGTGCCCAGCTTGGACAAGCAGAGAATCGAGATCTCCCAATCGGGAGAATCCTATGCGTTG
>JAOTUP010000083.1 GCA_029863825.1 Acidobacteriota bacterium
GGTTTGTCCTGCGGTTAGGAGCCAACACTGTGGGGAGAGGACGGACGAACGACATCGTCCTCGAGGCGCCTGGCGTCTCGGACCGACATGCAGTCATTGAGGTTTCTTCTGACGATGTCGAGATACGAGACCTCGCGAGCAAGAACGGTACCTTCTACGGCGGCGTGAAGATCTCGAGCGTCTGCGTAGAGCCGGGTAGAGACATCCAGTTCGGACCTGTGGCGTTGCAGATTGAGGAGGTCGATCCGGACGACGCCTGGCTGAGTGTGAAGGCCCGGGAGATGGACTCTACAAGCGACTCGGGGTCAAGGGAACGTCTTACCTCAACCATCGCGTGGCGCGCGAGGGTCACCTCGAAAGAGACTCGCCAGTGGCTCGAGTTGCTGGATGACATCACCAGTGAACTGGCAGCCGGTTCAGAGGCGACTGTGGGTCGAGCCTTGGCGATTCTTGCTCGAAGAGCCGGTGCGCAGACGGCGGCGCTCATGAAGCTACCGCGAGAGGGATCGCCGATCGTTCTTGCGAGCTATGGACATCTCACCGAGGCTGTCCCCTTGGAGATCCTTCACGAAGCTCGCGCGCGGGCGCTGAAGAAGCGCAGGCCGCAAATACGTCGGGCTGGAGAAGGTGACGCGCCGTGGGCGGTCGTCGTCGGTAGTGAGCAGGACGCGTTGTCATTGATGCTCGCAGGAGGTGGGTCTCTTGGCGTGGGAGAGCAGCACCTCCTGCGGATCATGCTGCGAGTATTCGCTCAAGCAATGAAGGAACGCGATGACACGACGGTGTTGGAGACTCCTCCTGCTAGTGATCTGCAGTTTCCCGACGACTATGTTGCGGCTGATTCGAGTGCGATGAAGGCGATCTATCGCCAGATAGGCTCGGTTGCTGCTTCGGACCTGCCGCTGCTTCTTGTCGGTGAGACCGGTGTTGGCAAAGAGTGTCTGGCGCAGACGGTCCACATGTCATCGAAACGCCGAGCTGGCCCGTTCTTGCCGATCAACTGTGCGGCGATCCCGACCGACCTGCTGGAAGCCGAGCTCTTCGGCATCGCCAAAGGCGTCGCAACGGGCGTTTCCGGCAGGCCGGGGCGCTTCACTCTGGCCGAGGGCGGCACCCTCTTCCTCGATGAGATCGGCGACATGTCCGAGGCGCTCCAGGCGAAACTTCTGCGAGCTCTGGAAGACGATGTTGTACAACCAGTAGGAGGCGCTGCCGAAGAGGTAGACGTCAGGCTCATCGCGGCCACCAACACGGACCTCGGTCGGATGGTGGAGTCCGGTGAGTTCAGGCGCGACCTGTACTATCGGCTCGCAGGTCTCGTCGTCACCATCCCGCCGTTGCGGACTCGCCAGGAGGATCTCGCCGCGCTGATTGAGCACTTCTTTCATCAGGCGCAGCAGGAATCGCAACAGATGACGCCGGGATTGACGTACGCGGCGATGCGACGGCTGACCTCCAGGCGATGGCCAGGCAACGTCCGCGAGCTTCGGCACGCCGTGCGCCAGCTTGTCTTCCTGTGCCCACGCGGCCGGCCGATCGACAGCCGAATGGTGAGACGCGTAGAAGAAGGCGCACTGAAGAGTCCCGAAGGGCACGGTGCAGAGCCGGATTATTCCGCGTGGGAAAGTCTCGATCTCCAAGAAACCTCGCGCGGGCTCATCGAAGAGGCGATGAGGAGATCGGGCGGCAACCAAACTGCCGCCGCTGTTCTCCTGGGTCTTACCCGCTCTGCTCTCCGACGCCGTTTGCGCAAGCTCTCTGCGGATACGACCGACTAGTCGGACTCGATTCTGGGGCGAGAAGCCACGCCGAGCCGGAAGAGAGGAGCTCAGCGACCCGCGGAGAAGAAATGGGGATGGCGAGGCGCGGGACTCGCGGGTGGGCGATTCCGCCCAGAAGGTGGTCGATTCCGGTCGATGGCAGGGTCCTCATCGAGGGGTTGAGGTCAAGCGTGAGAGGATGTGACACCCGCGTTCGGCTGGCAGGCATCTTGCGCTTTCCGTCAGTCGACCATGGTTCCGACCGCTGACAAAGAGGCTGATTCTGCCGCGGTACTCTCAGAGGCGAGAAAGTCCAGCACGCTCGAATTCCAACGCCGTGCCGGGCGAGCTGGATCGGGACGCGCTGGCTCAGTGGTCGCCGGTAGTCCACAGGCGTCCCCGCGCGAGCGCCTGTTGAAGGCGCTCGAGATGGAGCAGCGTGGATTTCTTGGGGAAGCGGTCGTCCAGCTGAGGAGTCTCCATGAGGAGATTGGAGACGGAGACGATCCCCGTCTAGGTATTTCTGTGTACTACTTTCTGGCGTCGTTCCTGGCGCTTCGGGGCGAGGTGGCCGAGGCACGTGAGATCGCCGAGGATGGGATTCTCCTCGCTTGGGAGCACAGCGCTCAAGACGAGCTCGAGCTTCTCGACATGCTGGTGCGCGAGCTGCCCGAATAGGGCCCCAGGGCGCCTGCCGTCGGGAACCGTGCTCCCGTCCCCCCTCCCCCGTCTCAGCTCAGCAGCATGCGCAGATCATCGGCCGTCAGATCGCGAAGCGACTTGCCTTCGCCTTCGAGGATGGCGTCGGCGAGGTCCCGCTTGGCGCGCTGCAGCTCGAGAAGCTTCTCTTCGACCGTGTCGCGGGCGATCATGCGGTACGCGAAGACCGGTTGGGTCTGGCCGATGCGGTGGGTGCGGTCGATCGCCTGTGCCTCGACCGCCGGGTTCCACCACGGGTCGAGCAGGAAGACATAGCCGGCGGCGGTGAGGTTGAGGCCGACGCCGCCGGCCTTGAGGCTGATGAGAAAGAGATTGCAGTCGGGCTCGGTCTGGAACCGCTCGACGACCTCGGCACGGTTTCGCGTCTTGCCGTCGAGGTAGGCGTAGGGCATCTCCTGCTCGTCGAGATGGCGCCGCACGTAGCCAAGAAGCGTCGTGAACTGGGAGAAGATGAGGACCTTGTGGCCCTCGTCGAGCACTTCCGAGACCTGCTCGAAGAGGGTCTCGAGCTTGGTGCTCCCGGCCTCTTCCCAGGACGGGTCGACGAGCCCCGGGTGACAGGCGACCTGGCGCAGCCGCAGCAGGGCCTCGAGCACCTGGATGGCCGAGCCGGAGACGCCGCCGGTCTCGACCTGTTCCATCAGGCTCACCTGGTAGCTGGCGCGCAGGCGATCGTAGATCTCGCGCTGCTCGGAGCGCATGGTGCACAGCAGGACCTGTTCGGTCTTCGGCGGCAGGTCGGGGAGCACCTGCGCCTTGGTGCGCCGCAAGATGAACGGTCGCAGGTCTTCGGCCAGCTGCGCCAGCTCGTCCTTGCTGGGCGTCCGGCCGGCGGTGAGAACCTCGAGTCGGAGCAGGCGCCCGAGCAGGTCCGGATTGAGGAACTCGAATATCGAACCCAGCTCGCCGAGGTGGTTTTCGATCGGCGTGCCGGTGAGGGCCAGCCGGTTGCGCGCCATCAGCAGCCGGCTCGCCTTGGCCGTCTGTGAAGCCGGGTTCTTGATCGCCTGCGCCTCGTCCAGGATCACGGTGTCGAATTCGACCGTCGCGAGGTAGCTGATGTCGCGCCGTAAGGTGCCGTAGGTCGTCACGATGATGTCGAACTCGTCGAAACGATCCTGCAGCTCTTCGCGGCCGACACCGCGGTACTCAACGACGCGAAGCTTCGGCGTAAAGCGGGCGGCCTCGTCGATCCAGTTGTAGACCACGCTTCGCGGCGCCACCACCAGATACGGGAGCTTGGTGGTCTTCGAGGGGGCGCGGTGCGTCAAGAGAAGTGCCAGCACCTGCACCGTCTTGCCCAGGCCCATGTCGTCGGCGAGCACGCCGCCGAGCCCGAACTCGCGCAGGAAGTTGAGCCAGCCGAGACCGTGGCGCTGGTAGGAGCGCAGCTCGCCCTGGAAGCCGCGGGGCTCCTTTTTCGGTTTGATGCGCTCGAAGGAGGAGAGCTTCTGACGGAGCCTGGTAAAGGTCGCATCGACGTCGGCCGGCGGCATCGCCGTCAACAGGGCGTCGACAATGAGTGCCTGTGAGAAGAGAAAGCGCAGCCCGCTGTCAGTGGATTCGCGCGCCACCTTGGCGAGCGAATCATAGGTCTCCATCCACGAGGCGGGCAGAAGGCCCTGCGAGCCGTCGTCGAGCTGGATGAAGCGATCGCCTCGGGAGACGACGTCGAGCACTTTCGACAGCTCGAGTCGGTCGTTCGCGAAGTCCACCTCGCCGCTGAGGTCGAACCAGTCGATGCCGCTCTCGATGCGTAATGTCGGCGGGCTCGGCGAGCGCACCGACCGGCCTTCGACTTCGATCGTCCAATCCTCCTGGAGGAGCGGCTCGATGACGGCCGGCAGCATGCGCCGGTCGAGCTCGAGTGCCTGGACGCCGCCGTCGGATGATTCCACCGCCCGCAGACCGAGCTCCAGAAGGCGCACCAGGGCCGCGTGCTCGCGGTTCAGGTCGCGACGCAGGACCGTGCGCTCCTCCCAGTCGACGATCGACGATCGGGAATCCTCCGCGCCGACCCTCGACGAGCCGTAGTCGAAGGACAGCTCCGCAGCGAGTGGCGGATTGGTGTAGCCGGGCGTGGATACGGGCTCGAAGGCGAGACGGGGTCGCGGTGGGTCGGACTCCTCAGCGAGGCCGAGCGATGCCGGGAGCTCGAGTCGCGGCAGTGCGGGCAGCTCCAGGAGATCGGAAAGCGCGTTCCCGACTTCGCTTTTCGGGATCACCAGCTCGGTCTCGTCGCGCAAGAGCTTGATCCACGGGAGGTCTCTTCGACGGTCGAGCTTCAGTCGACCGACGGTCTCGGCAAAAACGACCAGAGACGGGCCGGTTTCGTTCGATGTGGGGTTGTCGGGCGAGAGAATCAGCACCGGGTCGCTCAAAGGAACGCGCTCGCCGTTGCGCTCGAGCGCGCCGTTGAGTCGCGCGATGCCGGCGGAGTTGACGTCGAGATGGAGCGCCAGATGCCAGGCGCTGCCGGAGTCCCAGCGCAGCGGCTGCAAGGTGGTCTGGGAGCGGCCGTCCCACATGCTCAAAGTGCGCTGGGCGCACAGGTGGTGCAGGACTGGATCGTAGAGTCGATGCGGGAGGCGCAGGCTCCGAAGTCCGGCCGGGGCGTTCGTCTTTCGGGACAAGGTCTTGCGACGCGGCGGCGTGGCGGGGAGCTCGGTGATGAGCGTGAGCGCCTCGCCTGGTACCGTGGCCGAATTGCCGTTGGGTCGTGGCGGCAGGAGCAGCCGCTCGAGGTCTTTGTGCTGGACGCTCGCCCGTTTTACTTTCCCTGGCTTTCCGGATGCGCTGATCGTGCGCCCGAAGACGTCGAGCACCAGGCCGGAGGTGTTTAGGCTCGCCGCCGCGTTGATCGCGAACTCTAGGCTGAGAGTCGACCGCGTAGCCGGTGAGACGGTCGCGATGGTGTGAGAGGACGTGGTCGCGAGTTGGTCGCTCAGAGAGGCGAGATGCGATCTCCAGGAGATGGCGGTCGAGCGACCCCGGCGCGCGGCTGATGCCGATCGCGCGCGAGGTCGCGGTGCGACGTACACGCTTGCGGCAGGTCGTGCGGGTTCCGGGCTCCGATCGTTGGGGAGAGGACGAACCCGGCGGCCGCCGACAAACTCGGCGAGATCCTCCCATTTCGAGATGCGATCCTTACGCAAACCCAGCCGATCACGGCCCGGCGGCTGGTGCTCCGGTCCGGTCTCGCCAAGCGCCAGCAGAACAGCCCAGATGTGACCACAGAGCTGTCCGTCGGCGAAATGCGGGCACTCGCAATACGTGTGCACGCGGCGAGTCGCGACCTGTTCCCAGTCGATACCTACGCGATAGGTCGTGTGTTCTTCGCCCTCGGCGTTCGTGTCCGTGACGCTCGCTCGCGCGCGGGGCTCGTCGATCTCGAGTCGCACGCGGCCGCCATGGAAGTACTCGGCGCCGCGCGCCATTCGCTCCCTATCGAAGTGTGAACGACTCCGCGCATGGAGAGGCACCGGCCCGTTCGTGCCCGATGCAGTGCCTGACCGCCCCCGACGTCTGCGGTCTCTTCCCCGTGGCGGGCGTTTCTTGTTCATCGCTTCGATTCTGTCCTCACATCGTAGTAAGGCCGTTGCTCGTTAGAGCCCGTCCGGTTCATGGACCAGGGGCTGCGCTTCTCCGAGGTCGACGCCCACGTTGCGCCTGACGCTCCCAAGCGCGCTGACGACGTAGCAGCCGGTAGTGGTGACGCCTGCCGTAGGTGGGCCTTCAGCGCAAGGTTGGGGCCGCACTGAGGATTGTACCCTTGTCAGCGGTTTTTTTGGAGTTTTTCTTCGATTGCCGTTTTGGTCACTTTTTTTCGACTGTCGCGGGGGGCTGGGTCGGGGCCTGCTCCGGGAGGTCGTTTCAGCGTGAATTCGCGGGGGTAGGGGAGGGTGCCTAGTGAGGTCCCGTGACCGACCTCCCGCTTCTCCTGCGCACCTCTTGCAGGCCTGGCTTGCCTGCAGTCCTGACCCAGGGCCCGAAGGACCTCGAAGGCGGGCGGGGGCCGTAAGAGTCCGCCACTCCCTTTTGGAACCGGAGAGATGGCAGCGGAATCGGCGTCTGCCGTTAGCGTGGGCCGTCTGTCGGCCGGTTGAACATGTAGCGCGACAGCAGCCACGAACCGTCCGGTTGGCGCTTCCAAATGGCCAGCGACCGGCCTCGATCCAGAGTCGGGTCGCCGCCGTCGAGCGGCTGGTAGCGCACCTCATAGCCGTCCCGGGTATAGGCCCAGTCCCCCACGACGACGGTCTCCAGCGGCTCGCCATCGATCTCGATTCCATACTTCTCGAGCCAGCCAAACTGGAGTTGGCTGGCTTCGCGCAGCGCGTCGAGACCAACGATCATGCGGGCGCCGGGCGGCATCACGACGACGTCCTCGGTGAACCCTGCGAGCCAACGGTCCACGTCCCGTGCAAGGTAGGCATCGCGAAGACGTTCGCCGGCAGCCGCGATCGCCTCCATGGCGGCGATGTCGACCTCCGACGTCGCGTCCACAACTTCCTGTCTTCCCGTGGCTTCACCGCAACAGAGAAGGACAACCATCAGGGCTGCCACGGCAGAGCCCTTCCAGAGCTTCATACCAGTACCTCCAGGCCCATTCTCACTTCGGCGCGCACGCCTGTCGCCACCCTGCCGGGTGGTCGCGGTACCGCCATAGCAACGGCTGAGAGCCACTTGGGCGCCCGGTGGAAACTGGAAACTCGGTGAGGAGAGGAAACTCTCAGAAACTCGGTGACAGGCTACTCATTTCGCAGGTTGCCAGAGGTTGGAAGAGAAACGGTGGGTAGCCTGTAACCGCAAGCCACCGCCTTCTTGGCAGTACCTCTCTTGGCAGAGAGCACCTCCAGCTGTACTCCCGGCCGAGCCGGTGGGCTAGTCAAACAGCCGCAGCTTGGTCACGAAGGCGTCGGCCCGTCGGCCGCCTCCGATCTTCTCGGCCTGGATCGGAGCGACCACCGGGAAGTCCCTCGAGGTCGTCCATCCGGCCAGGAAGATCTCCTTGCCGGAGGTCG
>JAOTUP010000032.1 GCA_029863825.1 Acidobacteriota bacterium
GAGCGAGTCATCAAGGAAAGTGGTGGTCGAGTGCTGACGGTCGGCGCGGCGAGCGAAATCCCAGCCGCCTTCGAAGCGGTTCTGAGGGAGCTCCGCGAGCAGTACGCGATCGGCTATTACCCGGATCGACACTTCGCCGACGGTCGCTGGAGACGGCTGCGAGTGGAGGTCCGCGGTCGGTACCAAGTAGAGAGTCGAGAAGGCTATCTGGAGCAGCCATGAGCGCTCATGGCTGGAGACCGCTGTGTGTTTTTGCCGTTCTTCTCGCCATCACCGCTGCGACTCCGATCGTCGCTGGCTCCGAGAAGAAGGCGTCCCAGCCGACCCTGCTGACTCTTCTCGAGCTCTGGACGGCTCAGGACACAAAGGCGGAAGCCGCTCATGCGCTCCTCCGGCGCGTCACACTCCGCCCCGACACCAATGTCGGGTTCCCAGCGTCAAGTCGAAAGGACTGGAGACTCATTCGACGGCTTGCGAATGATGAACCGGAAATCTACGTGCCGGCCATCGGTCTGTATAGAGAGGCCCACCTTCTCGCCGTACGCCTGCGAGATTCGAGAGCCGAGGAGGCCCTCCGTCTCGCCAGTATCCACCTGCTCGAACAGTACTTGTCCCGCTTCCGGACTCAAGACCGGGGGGACCTCGGGGCTCGGTTCTTCATCAGCTTCGCCGCCGCTCTGCGTGACGCCGGAGAGCTGCATCTGACACTCGACCTTCTCGACGAGGCCCTCGATTCCGATCCTGAGAACGTCCACGCGCTCCACGCCGCAGCGGCGATCCGCGAGAAGCTCGGGCAGTATGACGGAGCCTCAGTCCTCCTGCGCAAACTTCTACGGAGCCGCAGCGACCCGGAAGCTCAGCTGCGTCTGGCCCTCTGTCGCGCCAGAAGCGGCGGAAAGAAGCGGGCTCAGCAGCTTCTGGAAGATCTAACCGGTAAAGACACACCGTTCTGGATCCGCGCCGTCGCATACCAGGAATGGTCTCAGCTCCGAATGGCGGCGGGCGATCCTGACGGCGCCCTGAGGATTGCGCGGAAAGGCCACAACGCGCTGCCAAGTGACGAGTCACTCGCAGTTCTGGTTGCGTTCCTTGCCGGCCCTCGGGATTCGAGCGCGCAGTCGCTGATCTCTCGCCTGACATCGAGAGCGACGGGGACCGGACTGACACCGCGCGATACCTACAATCTCTGGCCACAGGGCATCGAACAGAACGAATCCCCTCTCGACGAAGAGATCGAGAGAAGGATGCCTCTCCTGGTCCAGGCACTTCGAGAGCGAACCGAGCAGTCGACGAACTGACCTGTCGGCGGAGAACGAGTGCAGTGGCCTTTACGATACGATGTCGTGGCGGGCTGCTCCCTGTCGCCTTCGGGCTCGAACCACCAATCGGTTAATGAGGAGCGAACGCCGAATCGCGTCTCGAGTCTCGACATCGCCGGTTTTCAGGCCAAGTCGAGCTTTCGTCAGTGGGAGCGACACAGATGAAGAAGATCCTGGTCACCGGCGCGCTCGGTCAGATCGGTTCGGAGCTGGTCGTCGCGTTGCGGCAGGGCTACGGTGTGGACAACGTTGTCGCATCCGACGTCAAAATGCCCGCAGCCAGGCACGGGGACGGACCGTTCGCGTATGTGGATTGCACCAACCTCGGGCAAATCCGCGAAGCCGTCCGCCGCTACGAGATCGACACCATCTTTCATCTTGCGGCGCTCCTTTCGGCAGTCGCCGAGGAGAGACCGCAGGTAGCCTGGAATGTCAACATGGGGGGTCTGTACAGGGTCTTGGAGGTTGCACGAGAAAGCCGCGCAGCCGTCTTCTTCCCCAGTTCAATCGGTGCATTTGGACCCAGCACACCACCGGACTCCACGCCGCAGGATACGACTCAGCGGCCAACCACGATGTACGGCGTCACGAAGGTGGCAGGTGAGCTGCTTTGCGATTACTACGCTCAGCGCTTTCGCGTCGACGCCCGAGGCGTTCGCTTTCCCGGAATCATCTCGCACGTGGTGGTGCCCGGCGGCGGCACGACCGACTATGCCGTCGACATCTTCTACCAGGCACTTCGGTATCGCCACTACACGTGCTTCCTCGAGCCCGACACACGACTCGACATGATGTACATGCCGGATGCCCTCCGCGCCGCCATCGAAGTCATGGAGGCCGACGCCGAGAAGCTCGCGCATCGCAACGCCTTTAACGTCACCGCGATGAACTTGACGCCCGACGAGCTCGCCGCCGAGATCCGCAAGCACATCCCGGACTTCGTCATCGACTACGACGTCGACGCCGTGCGCCAGGCGATTGCCGATTCATGGCCCAACTCGCTCGACGATAGTGCAGCGCGAAGTGAGTGGGGGTGGTCGCCGACATACGACATCGAGACGATGACCGCGGATATGTTGGAGAAGCTGTCCCGCAAGCTCCATCTCGATTAAAGCAATCGCTACCGGAGAGAGCCGCATCATGCCCCACTCCCGATTCGAGGCCGCCCTGGCGCGCGATGTTGACACCCTGACGGCCACAGGCAGGAGCAAAGGCGTCGAGCTCGAGATCACTGGCTTCATTCCGGCCACCGGGGACAGAGGTCCGCGTTGCCGTCTGGCCGGCCACCAGAACCGCGAATTCCTGAAGATGAACTCCAATGGCTACCTCGGGATGGCAAATCGACCGGACGTGATTGCCGCGGAAGAGCAGGCGACACGCGATTTCGGCGCCGGACCTGGCGCCGTCCGCTTCATCAGTGGAACGTATGCTCCGCATCTGGAGCTCGAGCGACGGCTGGCGTCGTTTCACGGTCGTGAAGCGGGCATGATCTTCAGCTCCGCCTACGCAACGATCGTCGGCATTCTCTCGCCGCTGATCACTTCCGAAACGGCCGTCGTCAGTGATGAACTCAACCACAACTGCATCATCAATGCGATGCGGTTGTCTCGCCCGAAGACCAAGAAGATCTACCGCCACTCCGACCCGAATGATCTGCGACGGAAGATCTCCGAGACGGTGGGACAGGCTGAGCGAGTGATCGTCGTCACAGACGGTGTGTTCTCGATGCGCGGAGACTGGGCTCCACTTCCGGAGATCATGGCACTGGCGCATCGCTTCGACGGGGATTTCAACGAGAACGTGGTGGTTCTGGTGGACGATTCACACGGTGTCGGCGCCTTTGGATCGACCGGCCGTGGCACCGAAGAAGCCACCGGCAGCGAGCCAGCCGACATTCTGGTCGGCACTCTCGGCAAGGCGCTCGGAGTGAACGGAGGCTATGTCGTCGGAGGAGCGAAGTTGATTCGCTTCCTGCGCGAAACCGCACCGCTCTACATCTACTCGAACCCGATCACCCCGGGAGAAGCAGCGGCAGCGCGCAAGGCTCTCGAGATTCTGGACAACGATGAGGGTCTCCGACTGCTGTCACACCTGCGTGAAATGACCGCTCGCTTCGAAAAAGGACTCGTCGAGCTCGGTTTCGAGACGATCCCGGGAGGTCATCCCGTGGTACCGCTGATGGTTCGCGACACGGAGAAGACGTCAGCCTTGGTCCGGCATCTGTTCGACAACGGTATCCTCGCAACGGGCCTCAACTACCCGGTCGTTCCGCAAGGGGACGAGGAGATCCGGTTCCAGATCTCTGCTGCCCACACTCCCTTCGACATCGACTCGGCGCTCGAAGCGCTGGCTGCCTTCTCCAGGAAGGAGGGGACCTGATGTCCATACAACCCGGGGACTTGCCGCTCACTCGACCAGATGCCGCCTGTGCATTCGATTTCCTCTTCGGTCGCTGGCGGGTGCACAACCGGCGATTGCGTGAGCGACTTGTCGGATCAGACGACTGGGAGGAGTTCGGTGCCAGCCTCGAGGTCAGACCGATCCTCGGTGGCCTTGGGAATGTGGATCAGTATCGAACCATGATCGACGATAGCTATTTTGAGGGTCTTTCCCTGAGACTCTTTAGTTTGGCGGATGAGACTTGGCGAATCTACTGGGCCGACACCACGACCGGTCAACTCCTGCCGCCCTTGATCGGCAGGTTCGAAGGCGGTGTCGGCACCTTCTACGGGCACGAGAAGCACCTCGACGCACGCGTCCGCGTGCGCTTTCTCTGGCAGTCGCTCGACTCGGACTCAGCGAGATGGCAGCAGGCCTACGCGGCGGACAACGGCGAGAAGTGGGAGATCAATTGGCAGATGGATCTCAGGCGTCACTGATCTGGTGTCCCTGCACGAGATCAACACCGGCTGGAGGAGGAGCTCCAAATGAACCGCGCGCAACGGGTTGTCTTGATCGTCGGCCTTGTTCTCCTGCTTTGCGAGATTCTCTTTCCACCCTTTAAGTGGTCCGCCGGCGGCCGCACGTTTGCAGCCAAACACAGCTTCCTCTTGACTCCGCCCGCACCTCTCGATTTGACGATCGGAACCACCCCTGCCAACGTCGATACGATTCGTTGGATATCTCACGGCCTGACTCTGATCGGCGTCACCGCTCTCGCGCTTCTCCTATTCAGAAGCTGGGAAGGTGGCCAAATCCGACAGGCACCTGATGAGCAGGAGAAATCATGAACGAGAATTATTGGAAGATCGCGGCGGTCGCAGGAATCGCCTGCCTTCAGATGACGTTTGCCTGGGGCCGTCTCAACGCATGGAGCACGATCACGGGAATCATCCTTCTCTTTCTCCTGATGACCATCCCCTGGCGCACCCACTTCGCCTGGGCCGAGCGCGGCGCCTATGCCACGACCATGGCTCTCGCACTCGTCCTGGCCAGCGGCCGGCTCTACGAAGATCGACTGGATGCCGACTTCATGTCTAGACCGCGCCAGGCTTTCGCCATATGGACGGTCCTCGCGCTGACTCTGTTCGTCCTCAAGACCTGGACCGGGCGCAGCCGCTAGAGGACCCGACGCACGAGCCACCGTGCTTTGGCGCCATCGCTTCACGGCGACTCCCGTCAGGTTGTGGAATCGTCACGCATCCGCGACCGACCTACGTGACTGCGGCGCAGTTGACCGCACGCTGCAGCCGCTTCGAGCCCGCGACTCTCTCGCAGATGAGCGTTGATGCCTCGCTCCCTGAGCGCTGCGAGGAATGCGATGGCGCCGCCCCTGGACGGCCGCTTGAAGGGCAACGAATCGACTGGGTTGTACATCATCAGATTGACATGCGCTCGAATATGCCGGGCGATGTGCGCCAGCTCCTGCACATCTTCCTGGCGATCATTGACCCCTGCCAGAAGGCAGTACTCGAGCGTCACCTCCCGGCCGGTCTTCTCGAGGTAGAAACGACATGCCGCCAGCAGCTCTGCGAGTGGTGCGTGGGTGGCCCATGGGATGAGGTCGCGTCGCAGTGATTCGCGAGCCGCGTGCAAGCTCAAGGCAAGTGTGATCTGCAGGCCTTCGTCCGCCAAGCGAATGATCTGCCTGGGAAGACCCACGGTACTGACCGTGATGCGCCGTTGAGCGATTCCCAGGCTCCAGGGCGCATTGATGCGCCGCACCGCCTCGACCGTCGCTCGATAATTAGCGAGCGGCTCTCCCATACCCATGAACACCACATGAGTGAGCCTTTCGCCACGACCTGCAAGCACTGAGTCGATGGTCACAGCCTGCTCCAGGATCTCGCCGACGCTGAGGTTGCGCAGAGAACCACCGATGCCACTGGCACAAAAGCGGCATCCGACATCGCACCCTACCTGCGTGCTCAGGCACACAGTCCGACGGCGCCTGTTTCCCTCCGCCGGGATCATGACGCTCTCCGTCGTGGCTCCGTCCCTCCACGCAAGCAGCAGTTTGAGGGTCCCGTCCGGTGCCTCGGATCGTCGAATCTCGGTCGCGCACCGAATGACGAGTTCTTTGGCCAGCGTGTCGCGCAACGATCGAGGCAGGTCGGTCATGTCGGCGAACCGCGTCGCGCCGCGCATGAGAGCCCAGTCGAAAACCTGACGTGCCCGATAGGGCGGCTCGCCCAGTTTGCCGAGATGTGCCGCCAGGTTCTCGGGTCTCCATTCCAGCAGGGACCGTCTCTCGATCATGGCGCCGCCAGTATAGGCTGCGACAGCGCCAGGCTCTCGAAACCGATCTCAATGTTGCTGGTCACGCGATGAATCGTCGTAACAGAAAGCCGATGGCGACCAGAACAATGACACCGAGGATCTGCTGAATGGTCCGTGGGCGGAGGCGGGCAGAACCCATGTGGGAACCGAGGAATCCTCCTGCGACGACAGCGGCCACTAGCGGGAGAATCCACTGCGTCTCGAACGTGACGTACTGGAGTCGAGCTGCCAGACCCGCCGCGGAATTGAGGAACACGAAGATCGTGCCCGCCGCTGCCGCCTCCTTCTCCGTTGCCAGATCGAACACAATCAGCAGCGGCACGAGATAGATGCCACCCCCGATTCCCACTGCGCCTGCAATGAACCCCAGCGCGCTCCCGGTTCCGACCGCCAGGACCAGTCGGACCGTCGGCGCGAGTGAATGCCGAACGCGCAGCTCGCCGACGAAGTAGATCCGCATTGCCACCCCGACCAGGCTCGCCAGCAGGAGACCCTCGAAGACCTTCACTGGGAGATCCAAAGTTCCTCCGAGGTAGGCCATCGGCATCGATCCGAGCAAGAACGGCGCAATCAGCAGTGGACGCTGATGTCCCGCGCGCAGGAAGTTCGCCGCTCCCATCGATGTAACGACCAGGTTGAGCAGCAGCGCGGTCGCGGGAATCAATGGTGCGCTGACGCCGAAGATCGCCATGAGCGCTGCATATGACGATCCCCCTCCCAATCCCACCGCCGAGTACAACAAAGCGACGAGGAAGAACAGAACCGGCAGGAGCGAGCTTGCCAAGTCCATGGTTTTCGGACTCTACAGGACGGCTGGGGACGGACAAAGAGAGCTGTAAAGACCCTTCCCGAGAGCTGATTGCCGCAACGCCCACCAGACCGAACCGGCCGCCTCTCGAATGCCGAGCCCAGCTCGGTGCGCGCTATCCAGACTCGGTCTCGCCAGACCAGAGCTCACGGTCCATATTCGCGAGGAGCTTCCTGTTGTCGCGCCACCGGGGCTCCAACTTGACCCGAAGATCGAGATAGACGCGCCGGCCGAGGAAGGACTCGATCTCCAGCCGGGCTGCCGTGCCGAGCTTCTTGATCGTCGTGCCACCTCGACCGATGAGAATCGCCTTTTGACCGGGCCGCTCGACGAGAATCGACGCGTGAAGACGGGTCAGGTCACCTTCTGTCGCCTCCTCCCAGTGATCGATCAGCACGGTTGTCGTATACGGCAGCTCGTCGCGCGTCTCCAACAGCACCTTCTCGCGAATCAGTTCGGCGACGAGAAAGCGTTCCGGATGCAATGTGAAGAGCTCCTGGTCGTAGATCGGCTCCCCTTCGGGCAGCGATTTCCACAGAACATCGAGCAGCATGTCGCACCCATCGCCGTGAAGGGCCGAGATCGGCACAATCTCCTCGAGGAATCCCGCTGCGCCATAACGTTCCATCAACGGAAGAAGCCGCGGCTTGTCGACTCGATCGATCTTGTTCAGTACCGCCACCTTCAGACCCCTGGCCTTGGACAACAGGTCCAGAAGATACTCATCGCCGCTTCCGTACCGTTGTGTCGAGTCGATCAGCAGACAGCTGACGTCGGCCGCGTTGAGCGCTTCGACGGCGTAGCGGACCATCTGGCGGTTCATCTGATGCAGCGGCTTGTGCATGCCCGGCGTGTCATGGAAAACCATCTGACCGCGGCTGTCCGAGAGGATTCCCACGAGCCGATATCTCGTCGTCTGCGGTTTGTCCGACACGATCGCCACCTTCTCGCCAAGCAGGTGATTCATCAGCGTCGATTTGCCCGCATTGGGTCGCCCGACGAGAGCGACGCTACCGGCCTTGCTACCCGTAGTCATGACGAGGGAACAACGGGCCCCGGTGGAGCGGCGGTCACCAGCAGCATATCGATACGGCGATCCTCGACTCTTTCGACAGTGAATCGGAGGCCGTGGGCCACAATCGTCGCACCGGGCTCCGGAACGTCCCCAACGAGGCCGAAAACCAGGCCGCCGATCGTTTCGTATGGCTCGTCCTCCAAGTCGAGACCGAACAGCGATCCGAGAGCATCGACGCTCGTCATCCCGTCCAAGCGGTAGCTGCCGTCGGCCAGCCGCTGTACTTCCCGCTCTTCCGGATCGTGCTCGTCGACGATCTCACCGACGATCTCCTCGAGCAGGTCCTCGATCGTGACCAGGCCCGCTGTGCCGCCGTATTCGTCGACCACCAGGGCCAGATGTTTGTGAGTCGCCTGCAGCTCGCGCAGAAGCTCTGCCAACAGCTTGGTCTCCGGCACAAACAACGGCGGCATGGAAAGGCTCTCGACCGAGGGCGGCGTGGGGGACCTGAGCGCTCCCAGCAAATCTCGGATATGGAGCACACCGCGAATGTCGTCCACCGAGCTGAGGAAGAGTGGAATGCGCGAGTGATTCGAGGCGACGAAAAGTGCAGCCAGGTCATCAAGAGGCGTGTCCATTGCGGCACAGACCATATCGGTTCGCGGAGTCATGACGCTCTTCACGACCTCGTCGCCGAAGTCGATGACGCGCATGATGAGATCTTCCTCACCAGGCTCCAGAATGCCCTCTCTGGCACCGACGTCGAGATACGCTTCGATCTCATCGTCGGAAGCTTCGTCTTCATCCTCACCGTTCCCTGCACCTTCCTCGTTACCAACGGAGAAGAGAGGTGAGACCAGCGGCAAAACCGGTCGCAAGAGATAGTGGAGACCCCGATAAGCAAAGGTCAGTCGATCGAGAAAGGGTTCCGCTCGCAACGCGAGAAGACGGCTAATGGTCTCCGCGACGAGAACGACAAGAGCAACCACCACCAAGGCCAGCAGGAGCGCGGCGAAGAAGCTCGCCCGCCACGGCGCCAAAACCCACGTCAGCAGAGCCAGCAGCATCGCGGGCGCTACTCGCGCCAAGAATCCCACCGAATAGCGGTACGACTCGAAGCGATCGCTGTGATCGAAGAGCACTCGCAGACGGCCTCCAGCTTTCTCTACCCAGTGGCGAACGCGAATCGGTCCCGACCGATCCAGAAGAGCCGCCATGACGAGGAGCATCGACGTCATCAAGGAACCGACCGTCGCAACGACGATGGCTACGGGACCAGGCAGCCCTTCAAACACGGTCATCCACCCATCGTTGGCGCAATCGCCCTTCGAGACGTCTCATCTCGCCGCCGTCCCTTTCGTGGTCGTAACCTAGACAATGGAGTACCCCGTGAAGCACAAGCGTCCGGAGTTCTCGCTCCATCGGGCTGCCGGCCTCCGCCGCCTGCCGTCGAGCAACCGGAACCGAGATCGCGACGTCACCCAGATGCCGCCCGTCGGGCGATGGTTCACCCGGGAACGACAGCACATCCGTCGTCGTCTCTCGATCCCGGAATTCGCTGTTGAGGCGACGCATGGCTCGATCGCCGATGAACCGAACGGCAAAGGAGCTCACGTCCGGCGCCAGCTCTGCAATCAGCCCCTCCAGCCACGGCCCCAGCGACGGGCAGCTCACATCTGCGTAACGGTTCGGGTTCTGGATCGAGATGTCCGACCGCTGACCGAGCTGCTGTTTTCGCACGTCAGACTCCCTACCCACCGCTCGCTCCGCTCCGCTCACTTCCGGCGGCACTCTCCGGACCAGCATCCGCCGATCGTTGCCGCTCGTGCCGTTCGTATGCGCTGATGATCTTCTGCACGAGAGGATGCCGGACGACGTCTCGCTGGCTGAATCGAATGAAGCTGATTCCCTGAATGTCGGCCAGAACCCGCTCCGCCTCGCGCAGCCCGGAGACCTTGCCGGCCGGCAGATCCACCTGTGTCACGTCGCCGGTAACCACGGCTTTGGAGTGGAATCCGATGCGGGTTAGAAACATCTTCATCTGTTCCGTAGTGGTGTTCTGGGCTTCGTCGAGAATGACGAATGCGTCGTTGAGCGTGCGACCACGCATGAAGCCGATGGGCGCAATCTCGATCGTGCCTCGCTCGAGCATCCGACTCACTTTGTCGAAACCGATGAGGTCGTACAACGCGTCGTATAAGGGGCGAAGATAAGGATTGACCTTTTCCGCAAGATCTCCAGGAAGATAGCCAAGCCTCTCCCCGGCCTCTACTGCCGGCCGCGCAAGGAGGATTCTCCGAACCTTCTTCTCGGAGAGCGCAGCCGCCGCCATTGCCACGGCAAGATACGTCTTGCCAGTGCCGGCGGGACCGATCGAGATCACCATGTCGAACTCCGCCATCGCCTTGAGATACACCTGCTGCATCAGACTTCGAGGCGTCACCAGACGACTCACGGAAGTCAGCACGCCGTCGCCGGAGAAGAACTCGACCAACGACGTCTCAGGGGACTCTTTCAGCACGCGGATCGCGGTCTCGATGTCTCGGCTACGCAA
>JAOTUP010000475.1 GCA_029863825.1 Acidobacteriota bacterium
TCTTTCCAGTCGCGCACCATGTGCTCGGAGAAGTTCACTTCCGGGTAGCGCTCGGAGATTAAATGGTGGAGCTGCTCATCCACCGAATCACCGGCTGTGGTGAGCGTCCGCTGATCCTCTTCGGTCGGGTAGCGGCCGTTCATGACGCAGAAGTCAGTGGTGCCGGCACCGATGTCGATGATCAGCGCGTGCAACAGAGAATCGAGCCCGTAGGCAACGGCGAACGGCTCGGAGACGATCATCAGCGAGTCGACGATTCCGGCCATGGCGTTTCTGAGCTGCTGCTTGTTGACCCGCATCGCTTCGGCAGGCACACCGACGACGGCGCGCACCGCCTGCCCGCCTTTGCTACCGCCTTTGATGCCCACCAGGTTCAGCAGATGGGTGAGCAGCTCGCGAACGGCCCTCAGGTCTTTTTCCGAGCCCTCCTTGATCAGCCCCCGCTCGAGCGGTCGGTGGAGGTCCAGCATCACCCGGTTTTTGAGCGCCTCTTCACCGATGAGGATTTTCTTCTTCAGCACTTTGTTGGCCACCATATCGGCCGGCCAGCCGACGTAGCTCTTGATGACCTTCTTCTGTCCGTCGGAGGTCGAGATCGAGCTTCGGGACGTCCCGAGATCGATGCCGACATTCAGAACGCCGTCTTTCCCACCATCTGCCTTCGCATTCATCTCTCAGCTCCCTGTCTGTTCCAAACCGCTAAC
Source organism: Acidobacteriota bacterium (assembly GCA_029863825.1). GTDB lineage: Bacteria > Acidobacteriota > Thermoanaerobaculia > Multivoradales > JAHEKO01 > JAOTUP01. Next base: position 705 of record JAOTUP010000475.1, read on the forward strand.
TTGTTGCGCATAGGTGTCGATTCCCTCGAACAAGGCCTCCGCGATGTACTGCCGATACCCCGGAGTCATCAGCAACCTGGCTTCCCGTTCATTCGACAGACACGACACTTCCGCCAGGATCGCCGGCATCTCCGTTCCGGTCAACACTATAAATGGGGCCTTCTTCACTCCACGGTCCTGGAGGCGCGGATTCACTCTGCGCAGGGAATTGTATAGCGATTGCTGAACCGCCGCCGCCAAACGCCGTGATTCGGTTTGTCGAACGTTGGCGTACACGCGATCCAGCATGCCCCGGAAGTCGGCCAGCGAGTAGCCGGAGTCCCGATTCTCCTCGGCCGCGAGCTGCGTGAGATAGGGGTCGTTTGTCGGGCCGAGATAGTACGTTTCGACACCACGCACCTCCTGCGTCTCGATCCAGTTGAGATGGATCGAGATGAACAGATCTCCGCGACGCGAGTTGGCGAAAAGGGCTCGATCTTCCAGCGACACGAACTCATCCAGCTGACGCGTCAGTTCGACCTCAAAAGAGCCAGTGTCCAGCAACTCCCGCAGCCGCATGGCGATGTCGAGAGCGATTTCTTTCTCGATCAGGCCACTCGGAGCCTCGGTCCCGCGATTCTCGCCGCCGTGCCCGGGATCGACGATGATGCGCCGAACGTCGAGCGGGAATGCCGCTGCATCGACCGACGGCGCGGCGGCAAGCGCCGCTACCTGGTCATCGTCGAGACGCGCCAGGTCTTGGACTTCCAGCAGTTTGGCGCCAGGTCGAGGTTCTGGCGCAGTCGCCGACTCCGCGGTGTCGCCCACGCCTTCGAGGGCGATTGCTGTCGTCTTCGCAGACTGCCCCTCCAACCAGCTCCCGGCGACGCTGGCGATCAGATACGAGGAGAAAAAGAGCGCCAGGGGAACCGCCATGAAGAAGAAGGCGCGGGCCACAAAGTGTATCTGTGAGCTCTTGCTGCGACGCTTGAAGCGGTATCGCCCGGTGATGACATCGACATTCTCGCGCACCGCCTGGCGCAAGAGATGGCTCTTGAGCGTCTGGATCTCGTCCATGGTTTCTTCGGTCCGCATTACCGCGTCTGCCAAACTATCCGCCACATGCACCGGCAGGTAGGGCGGATTTCACAGCCTTCATGCACCCCACCACGGATCTAATTGCTTATTCTATGTGAGGTTAGTGAGCTTGTGGGCAGTAGGACTTCCCACCACCCGCCCGCTACAATCAGATGCCGGGGAGACATGGCCATGCTCAAAGACCGCATTCCTTCCATCCAGCAGGCGCTGCGGGACGCAAGACTCGACGGGTGGCTCTTCTGCTGTTTCCAGCAGAACGACCCGGTGAGCCTCGAGCTCCTCGGGCTCGCCGGCGATCATCTGATCACACGGCGCTGCTACTACCTGATTCCCGCAAACGGGGAGCCGAGAAAGCTCGCCCATCGCCTCGAGCCGACCATGCTCGATCATCTGCCGGGCCGCACCAGCTTCTACTTGCGATGGGCGGAACTCGATGCGGGCCTTGCAGAGCTCATCGGCAGGGACCGACACCTGGCGGCGCAGTACTCGCCGAAGAACACCTTGCCCACCATCTCACGACTCGACGCCGGGACTGCCGAGCTGCTTCG
>JAOTUP010000476.1 GCA_029863825.1 Acidobacteriota bacterium
TGCCGGTCTTCGGCGCGCCCTTGCGCTTCATCTATGCGACAAACCCAGGGGATACGTACCTGGATGATCGATTCGAGTCCTTCCAATTCAGTGTAGGAACTACCTTCTAGGAGAGTCAGAGAGCAATGAACAACTTCGTCCGTTCCCTGCGGCGCTGGGCGCCGCTCGCAATTATTCTATTGACAGTTCCTGTTGGCATGGCGTCTGCCCAGGCGGCACCGGCCCAGAAGTTCGGGGTCATCAACGTTGGTCGGCTCCTGGAGGAATCGCAGGCCGGGCAGGAGGCGTTGCAGAGGCTGAAGAACCTTCGCGAGCAGAAGGAGGCCGAGGCGAAAGGCCAGGAAGACAAGATAAAGGGTCTTCGCGATCGGATCAACGAGGGCCGGCTCTCTCTCTCCGAGGAAAAGCTGGCGGAGATGCAGAAAGAGCTGGAGGAACAGATTATCTCGTATCAGCGCTTTCAGGATGATGCGCAGCGAGAGTTCCAAAAGCTGCAAGTCGGCATTTTTGAGAACATTCAGCGTCAGGTCATGCCCATCATCACCGCCGCAGGCAAAGAACAGGGCTTCACAATGATTTTCAACAAGTTTGAAAGCGGCCTGGTCTTCGCGGTCGAGGAGATAGACATCACGGATCTCATCCTGGAGAAGTTCGACGCGTCGGCGCGGCAGGCTGTTGGAGGAGACAACCCCGGCGGCAAGTAGAGCGACAGACGACAGTGATTCGAACGAGGCGGCCAGGTGGTCGCCTCGTTTGTATTACCGGCCGTTTCGCGGTCGACAATCTGATCCCAATCCGCCACAATGACGGGGTTGTGCCGACAGTGGCGTGCGCGTTCCGGTGAGTCTGCAGCAGGGGTGTACATGCCGGTCGCGCCGGGTTCAGGCGGAAGTGTTTGGAGCGCCGGACCCGGACGAAGAAGGAGAGTCGGAGAATGAGTGAGCCCTCGACAAACGGACACGACGTCGACTGGATTCGGTCGATCCTGCCTCATCGATACCCGTTCTTGCTCGTCGATCGGGTTCTCGATATCGAGGCCGGAAAGCGTGTCGTGGCTCTCAAGAACGTCACCGCCAATGAGCAGTTCTTCCTTGGACATTTCCCGCAGCGTCCGGTGATGCCCGGCGTGCTCATCATCGAGGCGCTGGCACAGGCCGCGGGCATCCTGCTTCTGCACGATCGCGAAGATCGAGGGTCGTATCTTGTCTACCTGACAGCGGTTGAACGGGCACGTTTTCGCCGGCCCGTCGTTCCGGGCGATCAGCTGCGGCTCGAGGTCGAATTGGCGCAACTGCGCAGGGACTACTCCAAAGTGCGAACGCGGGCGCTCGTCGCAGGTGAAGTAGTGGCCGAGGCGGTTCTCTCGTCGGCCATGGTGAAACGCTGACCCTGCGTCTCCTCTCTCGACGGAGAACTTCTCAGCCGTGGCCACTGATATACATCCAACCGCTGTCGTCCATCGGTCTGCGGACATCGGCGACGACGTTCGTGTCGGACCTCATGCCGTCGTCGGCGCCCGCGTGCGCATAAGTGAGGGCACAACGATAGGGGCAGGGGCCCAGATCGAGGGCCCAACGGTCCTCGGGCGGAGCAACCGTGTCTACGCGAACGCATGTCTGGGGTTCGATCCGCAGGATCTTAAGTATCGCGGCGAGGAGACGACGCTTGTCGTTGGTGACGACAATACGTTTCGAGAGTTCTGCACCGTCCACAGAGGGACGGGTGCTGGCGGCGGGACGACGACTATTGGTAGCGGCAATCTCTTCATGACCTACACTCACGTGGCGCACGATTCTCACGTCGGAGACGGAACGATTTTCGCCAACGCCGGTACTCTGGCTGGTCATGTCGTTGTCGAAGACGGGGCCACCGTCGGTGCCTTCAGCGCCGTGCAGCAGTTCTGCCGCGTCGGTCGCCATGCGTACATCGGGGGATTCTCGATCATCACGATGGATGCGCTTCCCTTCATGAAGACCGTCGGTGCCAAACCGGTTTGTCTCGGTGTCAACCGCATCGGAATGGAACGCAAGGGGTTCAGTCCCGAGTCGATACGTACTGTCGAGGCGGCGATGCGAATACTGCTCAGATCGGGTCTCAACAGCCCTGAGGCGCTCGACAAGCTGAGGGCGGACTTTCCCGAAACTGTCGAAGTGCAGCAGATCGTGGAGTTCGTTTCCAGCTCCGAACAAGGTGTGATCAAGGCGCTTCCCGGGAAGCGCAGAAGCCGAGGCGGCTGATGTGTGCCGAGAAGGCAGCCACGCGAGTCGGCGTCATTGGCACCGGTGTGATGGGCGGGCACCACGTGCGACTCCTCAGCGGGC
>JAOTUP010000033.1 GCA_029863825.1 Acidobacteriota bacterium
GCAACGTCTCGAGGTGCCGACCATTTGCGCGCCGCCGATCTGTCGGTTGTCATTCGCCGGCGACAGTCTCTTCCATCCACTGGTCCTTTGCCGCCCACAGCTCAGCAACCCAGTCCTGAAACCGCTGTCGGAACAACGGGTCGTCCTGATAGTCGCCGTGGCGAAACTCGTCGGGAATCTCGATCCCGCGCACTCGAACGACGACACGGGAGACACGGCCACTCGCGAAATCCCAGAATCGCGCCGAGCGACCCACATAGACGACACTGACGTCCAACAGCGACCGCAGTCGGTCGCCCATGGCATCGACGACAAGGGCGATTCCGCCTGCCTTCGGCTTCAGCAGGTGGCGATAGGGTGACTGCTGACGAGCTTTCTTCTCGGGCGAGAACCGCGTCCCCTCGAGGAAGTTGAGAATCGTCGTCGGTGTCTTGGTGAAGCGCCGGCAGGCATCTCGCGTCGTCTTGAGGTCTTCGCCGATGCGCTCCGGGTGTCGCGCCAGATACTCCTTCGAGTGGCGATGCATGAACGGCAGGTCGAGCGCCCACCAGGCGAGGCCCAGAAGTGGCACCCAGATGAGCTGACGCTTGATGAAGAACTTGAGAAACGGGATGCGCCGGTGAAAGACCCGCTGCAGCACCAGAACGTCGGCCCATGACTGGTGGTTGGAACTGACGATATACCAGGTTTCGCGCTCCAATTCTTCGGCGCCTTCGACAACCCACTCGATGCGTTGAGTCAGGTCGAGAATGGCATTGTTGTCACCGACCCAGAGCTGCGCAATGCCCATCAGTGTGCGTTCGGAGACGCGGCGCCACCACGGTGTCGGAAGCAGCAACTTCAGGATCGCGATCGCATACAGCGGCAGCGCCCAGAAGAACGTGTTGAAAAACACCAGGACAAAGAACGCGCAGCCGCGCGTCACCGGTGGCAGAAGACGAAACATGACGGCTCTCCGCGCTGATGATAGTCGAGAGCATCAGAATAGACTCTACTTTCAGACCAACATCGGAGGACCGTCTATGAAAGCTTCTCTTGTCAGACCCGCTGTCTTGTCTGCATTCCTGGCCGCTGTTTCGCAACTGGCGATCTCGGCGCAAGAGGAACCTTCGCTGGTGGCTTCCGCCTCGGCGGTTCATCTCGCCGACATCAGCGCCACCCTCGAGCGCATCGCCGAGCTGCTGGAATCGCAAGCCGAGAGCCGACGACTGGACCTCGTGATGCAACGAATCGAAGTCAGGGCACGCCGGCTGGCGCCGCTCGAGACTCGTCTGCGCTCGGCTCGTTCCAGCCGCGGCAACTATCAGGAAGAGCAGTTTCGCCTCCAGGCGCAGCTGAAGAGCATGGCCGACCGGCTCGACTCTGGCGCCATGGACGCTGACGAGCTCACGAGCATGACCGAGCACTTTGCCTCGGAGCTCGCCCTGGTCACCGCGCGCCTGCGCGCCACCAACGACGAGATCGCCGCACTGGAGAACGAAGCCGCTCGGTATCGAAATGAGATCGACGACTGGGAAGCCTGGGTCGACCGGGAACTGGGCGACCTCTGAGTCCCGGGCATCTCCGGAGATGCCCGTGTTCATGCTAGGCTTTTGCACGCAGAACACCTTTCTTCTTTAGGTCCCGCTTCGCTTCGGGTGGAGCGCAAAGTGTCGGAGCGGCGTATTGTTCGCCAGTTGAGAGTCCAGGAGGCAACACATGAAATACCGGCTCACCGTCAACGACGAGAAACGCGAGGTCGATGTTGATCCCGATACACCGCTGCTCTGGGTGTTGCGCGACGACCTGCAACTGACCGGCACCAAGTACGGGTGCGGTCTCTCGCAGTGCGGCGCCTGCACCGTTCATCTCGACGGCAAGCCGGTGCGCTCGTGCGTCATGCCGATACGCTCGGTCGAAGGACGCAAGGTGATGACAATCGAGGGCGTCGCCGGACCGGTCGCGAGCGCCGTGCAGGAGGCCTGGGATGAGTTACAGGTTCCGCAGTGCGGCTACTGCCAGTCCGGACAGGTGATGACCACCATTGCACTCCTCGCCAAGATCTCGAAGCCGAGCGACGACGACATCGACGGGGCGCTGACCGGCAACGTCTGTCGTTGCGCCACGTACCCACGAATCCGCAGGGCCGTGCACGAGGCGGCCGCGAAGCTGGAGGGCTGAGATCATGCGCCGAATGCCACATCTCGCCCCCGGACTGGACCGACGCCAAGTCCTCAAGGGCAGTCTCACTCTCGGCGCCGGCCTGGTGATCGGGTTGCGTCTGCCGCGAGGCGCCCGAGCTCAAGCGCCGGCCGGCGGGGAGTTTGTGCCGAATGCCTTCGTCCGCATCGCCCCGGATAATTCAATCACCGTGCTGTCGAAACACATCGAGTTCGGTCAGGGAACCTACACCGGCCTTGCCACGGTGCTCGCCGAGGAGCTCGATGCCGACTGGGCCGACGTGCGAGTCGAAGCTGCGCCGGCTGATGTCGAGCGCTACAAGAACCTCTTCTTCGGCGTTCAGGGAACCGGCGGCTCGACCGCCATGGCCAATTCCTGGGAGCAAATGCGCCGGGCCGGCGCTACCGCCCGCGCGCTGCTGGTGGCCGCTGCTGCCGACGAGTGGGGCGTCGCCACGGGCGAGATCGACGTCGCCAACGGCATCGTCTCGCACCGCGCGAGTGGACGCTCGGCGCATTTCGGCGAGCTGGTGAAAAAGGCCGCTACCATGGAGCCACCCACCGAGGTCGAGCTCAAGGATCCAGCCACCTTCACTCTGATCGGTCGTGAATCATTGCCTCGAGTCGATGTGCCGGCCAAGTCGCGCGGCACGGCGCAATTCACGTTCGATGTCGACATTCCAGGGATGCTGACGGCGGTCATTGCCAGGTCACCTCGTTTCGGCGGCACGGTTGCCTCGTTCGACGCCGCGAAAGCGAAGAAAGTGCCCGGAGTCGTCGACGTCGTCGCGGTTCCTCAAGGCGTCGCGGTCCTTGCCAAGGGATTCTGGGCGGCCAAGAAGGGGCGCAGCGCGCTCGAGATCGAGTGGGACGACAGCACGGCCGAGAAGCGCGGCAGCGCGGAGATTTTCGCCGAATACCGAGTCCTGCTCGACCAGCCCGGATTGAGCGCTCGCGCGGACGGTGACGCCGATGCGGCTCTCGCCGGCGCGGCGCGTCAGTTCTCCGCCGACTACGAGTTCCCCTTCCTGGCGCACGCGCCGATGGAGCCGCTCGACTGCGTCATCCAGATGTCGGAGGACGGATGCGACGTCTGGGCCGGCTCCCAGCTCCAGACCATCGACCAGGGCGTCGTCGCCGGCACTCTCGGCATCGAGCCGCAGAAAGTGAGAGTTCACACGTTACTGGGCGGAGGCAGCTTCGGTCGCCGCGCCACGCCGAATGCCGACGTCTACGGCGAGGCCGCCGCGATCGTCAAAGCGACCGGCGGGAAGTACCCCGTGAAGCTGGTGTGGACACGAGAGGACGACATCCGCGGAGGTCGTTACCGACCCCTCTTTGTGCATCGCCTTCGCGCCGGCCTCAACGAGGCGGGCGACATCGTCGCCTGGAGTCACCGCTTGGTCGGGCAATCGATCGTGAAAGGCACCGCGTTCGAGGGCCTGATCCAGAACGGCATCGACGCAACGTCGGTCGAGGGCGCCCAGAACTTGCCGTATGCGATTTCCAACCTCGCCGTCGATCTGCACACGACCGATGTCGGCGTTCCCGTCCTGTGGTGGCGCTCGGTTGGACATACTCATACTGCGTACTCGACCGAGACTTTCCTCGACGAAGTCATCCACGCTGCCGGCAAGGATCCGGTGGCGGTTCGTCGCCAGCTCCTCGCCGAGCATCCACGACACCTAGCTGTTCTGAATCTCGCCGCCGAAAAGGCCGCCTGGGGCTCGCCGCTTCCAGCGGGGACGGCGCGAGGAGTCGCCGTTCACGAGTCCTTCAGCTCATTTGTCGCCCAGGTCGTCGAAGTCACGCTGGCCGACGACGGCATGCCGAAAGTCGAGCGCGTCGTCTGCGCGGTGGACTGCGGCATCGCCATCAATCCGGACATCATTCGTGCCCAGATGGAGAGCGGGATCGGCTATGGCCTCGGCGCGGCACTGCACAACGAGATCGTCGTCGAGTCAGGGCGAGTGCGGGAGTCCAACTTCCACAACTACAAGCCGCTGCGCATTCACGAAATGCCTCCGGTCGAAGTGCACATCGTCGAGTCGAAGGAAGCGCCCACGGGTGTCGGTGAGCCGGGCGTGCCTCCGATTGCGCCCGCCGTTGCCAACGCGATGTTCGCCCTCACCGGCCAGCGCGTCCACCGGCTGCCCTTCCGGAATGCGATTGGCAAGGTGGCGGATCAGGCGTGAGCTGCGGGGTCAGGTCATGAATTGCAGCATTTATGAGCGCCGGTCTCATCCCGATAGGTTCCCGAGCCGGTCCGGTGGACGCAAGGACGCTGCAATTCAGGACCTGACCCCGGGCGCGGCGAAGATCTCGGCCAGGAAACGGTAGATCAACTTGGCCGCCGTGAATGCCGACGGCGGATGCCCGGGCAGGAGCTCGACGACGTCGAACCCCACAACGTGGCGGCGGCGGGCGACCTCGGCCAGGAGTCCGGTGACCTGATACCAGTCCAGTCCACCCGGCTCTGGCGTTCCCGTCGCCGGCACAACGGATGGGTCGAAGCCATCCATATCGATAGTCACGTAGACGGTGTCGCTCAGAAGATCGACCACACGTTTCGACCACGTCGCAGTTGGCTCCCCCACGATCTCGTGCGCCCAGAAGACCCGGGCAGCGTCGAGGCCTTCCACTTCGTCGGCATCGACGCTGCGGATTCCCACCTGAACGATCGGACAGAGCTCTCGCACGCGTGCCATGACGCACGCGTGATTGTGGTTCGAGCCGTGATATGTCTCACGGGTATCACCGTGAGCGTCGATCTGCAGGACTGAGACGCCAGCGAAAACTCGCGCGGCGGCCCGCACCGCGCCGATCGTCACCGAATGCTCACCGCCCAGAATGACCGGTAGCTGTCCAGACCCCAGAATCCCCCCCACCCGTCTGGCGACCTCAATGGCCAGATCTTCCGCGCTCTCGGGACACTCGACCGCCGGCAGCGTCACGATGCCGTGCCGCCACGGCTCGCTCGCAGTCTCGATGTCCCATACCTCGACGTACTGCGATGCGTCGATGATCGCCTCCGGCCCGGCCGCCGCTCCCTTCAGCCAACTCGAGGTGGCGTCATACGGCACCGGGAGGATCGCTACCGCTGCTTTCCTCTCGCTGAGCTCCGACGGCGGGTCGAGAAAGACTCTCGGATGCGTCCCGTCTTCGCTGCCAGTCATGTGCTCGATTCTATGCCCGGATCTCGGGTGACGAACCTCTCGCCCGCGATCTCCTATACTCGAGTAGTGAATCGAGAGCGAGACACCTGCTCGAAGAACAGACGCGGCTCCGCCCTCGGACTCGGTACGGCACTCGGCGCGGGAGTCGGTGCCGGCTTCGGAGTCGCCCTCGGTAACATCGCCGTCGGTGTCGCCGTGGGTGTCGGCCTCGGCATCGCTCTCGGAGCGCTGTTCGGCAGCGCTACCGGATCTCGCTGAGCCGCAAAAGCAGACGGTCGAGGAATGCCTCCTGCGCCTGGTTGATCTTCGACCGCGCGCGCTCCAGGGAGAAGAACTCGCCGGCGTCGACCTCCGGGACCTCGATGTAACGGCCGGATCTTTGTGGCCACTCGAGACTGAAGGTGTTGGAACGAAGCTCGACGTCGTCGGGCCACTCACCTTCGAATGCCCAGGCAAGCACCCGCTTGCCGCCACGCTGAACGATCTCACCGAGAGAGAATGTCGTCTTCGACGTCTGCAATTCTCCAACGTACTGTCCCGTCTCTTCTTCGAATTCGCGTCGCGCCACGTCCCGCAGCTCTTCGCCCGCTTCGATCAAGCCCTTGGGGATGCCCCAGTACCCTTCATCCCGGTGGCGGAAGAACGGACCGCCCGGATGAACCAGGAACACCTCGACGTTCCCCTTCCTGAGCCTGTACATCAGGAGACCTGCCGATCGTTTCCCCGCGCAAACCATAGATTCGCGACTCTACTCGATCCGCGTCGTTCACCTGGTCCTTGCTAGAGTCCGTCAGCATGCCGAGACCTCCCCGGAAAGCACCTCGCGGACAACGCGACATGAGCCTTTCTGTGCACGAGTGGCGCTTCGAGGTCGGCTCACCCGATCACGGCAATCGTCTCGATACGTTCCTCGCTCGGCATCTCGACTGGCGCTCGCGCAACCGCATCCAGGACGCGATTCGCAAAAACTGCGTACGGATCCTTTCGCACAAGGACCCGCAGCAGGCATTGATCGGCCAGCTCAAAGCGGGACTCAAGCTGCGCTGTGGCCAGGAGGTCGTCGTACGCCTGCCGGCACCGCACGCCGAGCCGGAGGCCGGCAGTCGACGCTGGGAGCCCGAGCAGATCCCGATTGTCTTCGACGACGATCACCTTCTGGCGGTCAACAAGCCGCCGCATATCAATGTCTATCCGTCGCGTCGCCATCGCGCCGGCTCGCTCATCGAGCTCGTCCATGAAGCTCATCGCCGGCGTTACGGTTCCACCCACTATGCGCCGACGCTGTGCCATCGGCTGGATCGCGAGACCAGCGGCCTGGTTCTCTTCGCCAAGAGCCGATCGGCACGCGCCGAGATTTCCCGCCAACTCGAGGAACGGAAAGTCGAAAAAACGTATTTGGCGCTCGTGGTGGGAGAGATGCCAGAGCGCGAGGGTCGAATCGACCTTCCCCTCGGTCGTGACGAAACCTCGGCCGTCGAGATCAAGTCGGTTGTCACCGAAAGCGGGCAGCCCGCAACGACGCGATGGAGGATTGCCCGCCTGCTTGCGGAGCACACCGTGCTGGAGCTCTTCCCTGAAACCGGCCGCCAGCACCAACTTCGGGCGCACTGCGCCGCCACCGGTCACCCGATCGTCGGCGACAAGCTCTATCTCGGGGGCGATGAGCTGTTTCTGAGAAGTCTCGACGGTCCCTTGTCGGATGAAGACATCGCGTCGCTGGGACTCGACCGCCAGGCTCTCCATGCGTGGCGGATGTCCTTCAGCCATCCGGCAACGAGCGCACCGGTGACTCTCGAGGCTCCCTTGTGGCCCGACATGGCGGATCTCATCTCGAGCGGCTAGACACGTCTCTTTTATCCATGCAAGAAGCTTGCGGTCAAACTCTGCCCGATCGGGACAGCCCGAAGCGACGAGGGCCGCAAGCGGACCCGTAGTAATTCCGGGACCCGAGGAAACAGGCCGTTCCGAGATAGCGAGCGATCGCCGGAAGCTATTGCGTGTAGAGATCGATCACCCGCTCGATAGCCCGGCTACACACCGGACAAAATCCCACCTCGTCGCGCGTAAACATGATGCAGTCGGCGCTCGGCCGGTAAAGCCCCTTGGCCTGATAACTCGCCCCCTCGAAGGCGCCGACCATGCCGGCATACTTCTCCGCCCCGAGTCGCGCCGTCATCGCCTCGCGCTCCTCGATGAAGAGCTTTTCGACTTCCTTCTCCGGCGCGCCGTCCTTGCGCAGTTGCCGGCGCCGGTCCTGGATCTCACGCGACGCTTCCTCGTAGCTCGCCTTTTCCCACGGCGTGGGAAGCGGCGTGCCCTCCGCAACCAGATCACGCCATTTCAAGCGCGCAGGGTCCGCGAGCGCCGTGATGTTCGGCTCCACCGGCTCGGCCAGCGCACCCTGGAAATCCTCGTAGGCGACATCAGACGTGAAGTACTCGTCACCCAGGCCGGCGAAGGAGTGCCCGAATTCGTGCACCATGAGATAGGGAGCGAAGGCCGAGTCGACAGCTGCGGTCGCATACAGCCGGTAGATGCCGCCGCCGCCGTACTTCTCACTATTGACGAGGATGATCACGAAATCGTAGGGCGCCGACGCAGCGACATCACGCCAGGCGCGGTCGTCGAGCGTGAGCACGTAGCGCTCCGAATCAAGCGAGTTGTAGCTGGCGCCAAGTGGGGAATTGCGAAATAAGGCGGAGCGGGGCCGCGAGATGCCGGACTCTGGTGCCGGCGTGTCGATGGCCCAGACATTGAAGTCGGACTTCCGAGACGCAAACGGCTCGTGGGCGAAAAGGTGACCGGCCATGCGCTCGACATCGGCACGGTACTTCTCCATCTCGTCGCCGGTGTAGCCGTCACCGAGGATCAGCAGGTCGACCGCGGCCGACGGATCGCCGTTGGTGAAGACCGACCAGACGTCACGGTCCGGCACTGCCGCCCGATGGACATGGCGCGACGCAGGATCGACCGTCGTCTGCCAGATCTCGACGAAGCTCTGAGCCGCAGCGCGTTTTCGCAGCCGCACCTGAATCGGTTTCCTCGGCTCGGGAAAACGAATCGCTTCGGGAATCGTCTTCATCTCTCCCCTCGCCGCCGGACCGGTCGTCTCCCATTCACCGTAGATCGAGGCAAAGCCGCGTGAATAGAGCACTGCCTGGCTGTCGAGGTCGACGATCTCGACAAAGTACTTGCCGAGGTTCGTCCGATCCAGAAGCCGAGTACGGCTTCCCGGCCATGGGCCTTCGATCCGCACCTGGTCCAGCGTCACGATCTCGGTGTCGGCGTTGCCGGTGTGAAAGAAGTCGAGACGCATGGTGGCGCCGGTGAAGTCGGCGTCGAAGTCGGCTGCCGATGCGCCGGTACAGAGAACAGAGAGCAGGAGTGAAAAGAGCACAGGGATTCGGTTCTTGATCATGACGAGAGATTCTATCGGGCGCGCGGAAACCGGACTCGTCACCAACGCCCTTCAGGGGGGCATGAGGGCGTCCCAAGAAGTCGCAACCCAAGAACCCGAGGCACAGTGGGCGCCAGGCCACGTTGGGATTCGATCGATATCACGGGGATCTGCGTTGGAATCAAGAAAGCCCAGACCGACCCTTCATTCCTGAGGGTCCCACCCGCTCACGCCCTCGAGCCCGCCCGACAGTCATGTCCGAAAACGGCCAGACAAGTCCCTCCGGAGGGTGTAGATTCATCCTCGACGAGGACGGAATCTTTATGCAGCTCGATCCCACAACGTGTGAAAAAGCACGACTTTCGCGTGACGCCCGCTTCGACGGGCGCTTCTTCGTCGGCGTGGTGACGACGGGCATCTATTGCCGACCGATTTGCCCGGCACCACCGCCCAGGAGCCGGAATGTCCGCTTCTTTCCGACCGCCGCAGCCGCCTCTCACGCCGGGCTACGACCCTGCCTACGCTGCCGCCCCGAGGCATCCCCCGGGACACCTGCCTGGTTGGGCACGTCAGACACCGTTTCAAGAGCTCTCGCTCTTATCGAGTCCGGTGCTCTCGATGAAGGACGAGTCGACGAGCTTGCTCAGCGGCTCGACGTCACACCCAGGCATCTTTCGCGGCTCTTTCGCGAGCATCTCGGAGCACCCCCGGTCGCCATCGCCCAAACCAGGCGCCTGCTGTTCGCCAAGAAACTGATCAACGAGACCAAACTCTCAATGGCCGACATCGCGTTCTCCGCCGGTTTCGGCAGTATTCGACGGTTCAACGCGGTGTTCAGGGCGACATACGGACGCCAGCCGAGCGCTCTCAGGCGGGCAGCACCGCTCGAGCATGCCACAGCAACGGCTCCGAGGCCGGGAAGGGGCCTGGTGCTCGAGCTCCCCTATCGCGCGCCATTCGATTGGCGCGGGCTCGTCGACTTCCTGGCGCCGCGCGCCATCCCGGGCGTTGAAGTCGTCACCGCGGAAAGCTATCAACGGAGTATTTGCCTGTGCGGTGTCACCGGGCTCATTGACGTGCGGCCGCGTAGCGACGCGTCATGCCTGGATCTGGTCGTGCGCTTCCCCGACCATCGACGACTCCTCCAGATCGTCAGCAGAGTGCGACGCCTCTTCGACCTCGGAGCAGATCCCGTCGAGATCTCTTCCGCTCTCGCCAGCGATCGACTCCTGAGGCAGCGCGTCCGGGCCCGACCTGGACTGCGAGTGCCTGGCGCCTGGGACGGATTCGAGCTGGCGGTACGAGCCATCCTCGGACAGCAAGTGACGGTCACAGGGGCGACAACGCTGGCCGGACGACTGGTGGAGACGTTCGGCATTCCTTTCGAGAAGACCGGCGTCGATGGCCTCGAGGCCGTGTTCCCACTGCCAGAGTGCCTCGCTGACGCAGAGATCGAATCGATCGGCCTGCCGAAGACGCGAGCCGCTGCGATCCGCCGCCTGGCCACGGCCGTCGCCGACGACTCGTTGACGTTCGAGCCTCTCAGCGGCATCGA
>JAOTUP010000477.1 GCA_029863825.1 Acidobacteriota bacterium
GCGCCGTTGTCGTGCAGGAAGACGTCCTTGACACCAAGGATTCTGCCGTCACTGGTGAGCGCAATCTCGGCATCGTGCACCTGGCCCCGTTCCTGAGTCGTGGCGACGAAGTTCTCTTCCCTGTCCTCGATCCATTTGACCGGTCGACCGAGAGTGAGAGAGGCCCATGGGATGAGCATTTCCTCCGGGTAGAACATCATGATCTTGGGCCCGAAGCCGCCACCGATGAAGGGAGCGATGACCCGCACCTGGGACTCCGAGAGGCCGAGCATTCCGGCGAGGCCGTTTCTGATCGGAATCGGCGCCTGCGTGGTATCCCAGACGGTGAGTTTCTGTGCCCGATCGTCCCAGTCCGCGACGACACCCCGGTTTTCCATCGCCGCCGCCGTGCCGCGGTCATAGAGGAGTCGACGGCTGATGACGACGTCCGCTTCCCGAAGTGCGTTTTCGTAATCGCCCTTTTCCTGAATGACGTGGGCCGAAAGATTGGCATCCAGATCGTCGTGGACAAGAGGTGCTCCTGGCGCTATCGAGGCCTCGGTGTCGACCGCTGCCGGAAGCGGCTGATAGTCGACATCGATGTCGGCCAGGGCATCCTCGGCGACGTAGCGGCTCTCGGCGACGATCAATGCCACCGGCTCGCCGACGTAGCGGACCTTGTCTTTCGCCAGCGGCACCTGGGTGCGCTCGTTGAACACGCACCGCTCGATAGGCGGTGGCGGCACGAGGAGTGGCCCGTGGCACCAATACGCACCCAGATCCTTCGCGGTGTAGACCGCTGCGACGCCCCGCCGCTCGAGCGCGCGCGACACGTCGATCGCGCCGAGCTTCGCGTGCGCGTGCGGACTGCGCACAAAAGCGCAATGGAGCATGCCGGGCAGGTTGACGTCATCAACGAAGAGCGCGCGCCCAGTCAGCAAACGCCTGTCTTCATTGCGGCGAACACGTTGGCCGAAGCTGCGAGTCGGCATCAATCTACTGTAGCAGGCTCTCCTGGACCCGCGACCTGTCGCGCCGCGCCCGCCAGACCGCTATGGCACCGAGTTGTCGGCGGTGAAGGTCCCCCCGATAGTGACGTCGTTGTCCATGATGATCGAGGGCGCCGTCGCCGTCACCGTCCCGCTCGAGGTGTAGTTCGAGAAGGTGATCGAATTGCAGGCCGTGTAGCTTTCCGCTCCCGTGTCGTTTCCGCTCACCGGCAGGTCGTTGCTGCCGGCGGAGCAAGCGTGGGTTACACAACCCGGATTCGTGTTGGCGGTGATGCTCTCTTTGATCCGTGCACTCACTGTGGGATGGAAAAACGGCTCGGAAGCTCCGCAATCGGCGCCGCTCGGCCGACCGAAATTGCAATAACTCATCACGGTTCCCTTGTCGGCAGTGATGCCGGGGATCACGGAGGTGTGATCCGGGCACGCCGGTGTACCCGCATAACAGCCGGATTGCGCGTTGTAGCACTCGTCCACGACTGGTGTGTAGCAGTGTGTGTGCCCGGAGCCTGCGTTGTGTCCGAGCTCATGACCGATGAGATTCACGTTGGAGGAACCATTGAGCGGCACGCACTTGAGAACTTGAGTGGCGCTGTACGAGCCACCATCGAACTGCCCTCCTGAAACCACCGGATCGCAATAGATGTCGACCCAGGCAATGCCGGCACCGGAACAGCCCGTGGGGCTCGAGAAGCCCTTTCCCGACAAAAAGGCCGCAAACACTCGGGCGACGCCTCCGCGGTTGGCTTCCCAATAGGCTCCGAATTCATCGAGCTGCGCGTCAGTGGACGTTTCAGTCCAGGGATCTGCATCCGGATCGGTATTGAGGAACGTCGTGCCCTGAACGAGACGGAGTCCCAGGTCTCTTTCATAGAGGACATTCGCCGCCGTCACGAAGTCGCCGATCGCCGTATTCGCGGCACTCGTCGACCCAGAAAACATATCCATCAGCAGCTCGCCGTCGGTGTCGAAGGCAACGGTTGCCTGATGCAAAAGGGTGGAGTGAGCGGGTCTCGCGCCCAGGCTCGCCGACAAGGGATCAAAGTACACTGGGACATCAGCCGTCTCGCACGAAGTCGAGATGACCATGCCAAGGCGATCTTGTACACCAATGCCGACTTCATAGGAAGTCAGGCCGGTGCCAATGTCGGACTTCCCGAGCATCACGATCTCGAACATGCCTTGCGGGTGAGACACGACGCCACTCATGTTGGAGCCGTCCGGGTCGAGGCTGAGTCCGATGCTGATCCGTCGGTCCCCGACAGCATGTCCCAGCAGATGCACTCGGTTCGACCGCTCAACCTCGCGCCCACCGTCCGCGCCGACAAC
>JAOTUP010000034.1 GCA_029863825.1 Acidobacteriota bacterium
ACGGAGCGGGGGCGTTTCTCGATATCTCGACCGGGACATTCTTTGCTCGCCGCTGGGAGCGATACGAGGAGGCGCTGCAAGATCTACGGGTTCTTCTCCCGAAGGAGATCCTCGTTTTCGGTGATGGCGTTCCGGAGCAGATCGAGTCCTGGGTCGAGAGGCACGAGATCTGTCGCACACCGGTAGTGCCTGAGACATGGTTCGATCCGGCGAAGGCCCGAGCCGTGCTCGAGCGCCATTTCGGGACGACGACGCTCAAGGGATTCGGTCTCGGGCCCGGGGATCGCCTGCCGGTCGTGGCTGCTGCGCTGGCGCTCTCCTATGCGCGAGAAACGCAGCGCAGTGACTTGTCTCACCTGCACGGTTTTTCGCTGCGACAGAGCGGAGATCGGCTCGTCCTCGACGCAACGACCTTGGCCAACCTTGAGGTCTTTCGAGCTCTCCGTAGCGGCAGTCATGGCGGGACGCTGTTGAGCGTCGTGGATCGTACGCTGACCCCTCCCGGTGGCAGGCTCCTCCGGGAGTGGCTTCAGCGCCCGCTGCGAACGGTAAAGGAGATCGACGCACGGCACGATGGAGTGGCTGAGTTGCTGGCGGACGAGTCCCGCAGGCGGCGCATCCGCGAACGGCTGGCGTCGATTGGCGATCCCGCGCGGCTGGTGAGCAGAGCGGTGCTCGGATCACTCGCGCCGCGCGAGGCCGCCGCTCTGCGCGGTGCCTTGCAGGTCATTCCGGAGCTCTTTGCGGAGCTCGTCGGTGGGCGATCTGAGGTGCTGGCGCAGATCGCCGGGGTTGATCCCCTGACCGAGCTCGCGGCCGAGCTCGAGAGAGTGCTGACGGAGGCGCCGCCGGCGAGCGTGCAACACGGGGGCGTCATAGCGGCGGGTGTCGATGCCGAGCTGGATCGTGTTCGGTCTTTGGCCCGAGACAGCAAGAAGCACCTGGCGGCGATGGAAGCCGCGGAGCGTGAGGCGACCGGCATCGGATCGCTGAAGATCCGCTACAACAAGGTGTTCGGATACTTCCTCGAAGTCACCAAGGCGAATCAGGACTCGGTTCCCGAGCACTACATCCGGAAGCAAACCCTGGTCAATGCCGAGCGCTACATCACTCCCGAGCTCAAGGAGCTGGAAGAGCAGATCCTCTCTGCCGAGGAATGTCAGCTCGCGCTCGAGGCGCAGTTCTTCGAGTCTCTCCGAAAGCAGATCGTCGCCGACGGAGATCGTCTTGTCACTTTGACCAGGGCAGTCGCCGCCCTCGATGTGCTTGCTAATCTGGCAGAGATCGCAGCGCGCAATGACTACCGGCGCCCGGTTGTGTGTGCCGCTGGTGAAGCCATCGAGATCGAAGGCGGTCGCCATCCGGTTGTCGAGCGCATGGGAGAGGAGTTCGTTCCCAACGACACGCGACTCGACGCCGACACGGGGGACATCATTGTTTTGACTGGGCCTAACATGGGTGGAAAATCGACCTATCTGCGTCAGGTTTCATTGATCGTCCTGCTGGCACAGGCCGGGAGTTTCGTCCCCGCGCGGGCCGCCCGGATTGGTGTCGTCGATCGCATTTTCACGCGCGTTGGAGCAAGCGACGACCTTTCCCGCGGTGAGTCGACGTTCATGGTTGAGATGATCGAGACTGCCAACATCCTGCACCACGCCAGCGCAGAGAGCCTGGTGATCCTGGACGAGTTGGGACGCGGCACCGCGACTTTCGATGGGCTTTCACTGGCCTGGGCAACGGTTGAGTACTTGCATGAAAAGGTGGGCGCCAAGACCCTGTTCGCAACTCACTACCACGAGCTGACAGAGCTCGCGTCTCTGCTGCCAAGAGTCGTCAACCGAACCATGGCTGTCAAAGAGTGGGAGAACCGAATCGTGTTTCTCCGCCGGGTGGTTCCCGGGAGTGCCGATAAGTCGTATGGCATTCACGTGGCTCGGCTTGCGGGCCTGCCGATGGAGGTCATCGAACGGGCGGCAGTGATTCTCGGAAACCTCGAGTCTCAGAATCACGATGTCACCGGCACGCCGAAGATCGCACGCGGCGGCCCAAGCGTTGGAGACTCCAAGCAGATGACGCTGTTTGCGCCAAACGAGGAGGTTGTAATCTCGGTGCTGAGGGAGCTCGACCTGGAACGGCTCACGCCTCTGGCGGCGCTGAACGTCTTGCAGACGCTCAAGTCGAGATTGACGGAGTAGCTCGCGCTTCCGTTACGTGTCTGGCGGCGGTCAGAAGGGGATGTCGTCGTCGTCCGGGCCGCTGTCTTGTTCCGGTTCGCTCGGGAAGGGAGCCCCGCCGCCTGCCGATCCGGAATCGAAATCCGACGCCGACCGACTGCCCAGCATCTGGAAGTTGTCGCAGACGATCTCCGTGCGGTAGCGTTTCTCACCGCTCTGCTTGTCGTCCCACGATCGTGTTTGCAGCCGACCCTCCACAAAGATTTGGCGGCCCTTCGAAAGGTACTGCCCGGCGATCTCGGCTTGTCGTCCCCAGCAGACGATGTTGTGCCACTCGGTCTGCTCCTGACGGTTCCCGTCCCGATCCTTCCACTTGCGGTTGGTGGCCAAACTGAACGAAGCAACAGTTTGTCCCGATGGCGTCGAGCGAACTTCCGGGTCACGACCCAGATTGCCGATGAGCATTACTTTGTTCAGCATAAGAATCTCCTCTTTTGGGCGGGCCGTTAAGCTATCACACGGATGTTCATGCGTTACTCCTCTGCGTCGATCATCAAAGGAGACGGAAAAGATGCGCCTGATCTTGCAACGAGTGAGGCGAGCCGCGGTTCGTGTCGAGAGCAGTGAAGTGGGACGGATCGGTCCTGGCGTCGTTCTCCTTGTTGGTGTTTTCAAAGGCGATGACGAGGCGTCGGCCATACGTGCCGCCGATCGATTGACGACTCTTCGTATTTTCAGCGATTCTGCCGGCAAGATGAATGTGTCGGCTCGAGACGCTGGCGCATCGTTTCTCGTGGTGTCGCAATTCACTCTTGCGGCCACACTCGATCGCGGTCGTCGACCGTCTTTCGATGCAGCGGCACCGGCACCCGTTGCAGAGCCGATTGTCGAGTTGCTCGCGCAGGCACTCGAGGAGCAGGGCTTTCCTGTGGCCCGGGGCAGGTTCGGTGCATTGATGCAAGTCGAACTGGTGAACGACGGCCCGGTCACTTTCGTTCTCGACGTCTGAGCAGAGGCGGTGAGGCGAGGCGTCAGCCGACAACCCAGAGCGTCGAGATGGGCACCGGCATGAACGACAGTACGAAGATGACCCCGGCGACGATGGCGAGACGCATGCGTCGAGGGTCCAGCGATTGTGTGGGCTCGAGTACCGGCGGGTGGCGCAGTCCCAGGATGGCGATGACCACGCACCAGATCAACCAGCCGGGCCATAGGAGCCCACAGAGGGCGAGGCTGATCCAAAGCGGCCAGGCGACACGGCGCTGCAGACGACCGAGGCTGGCGTAGAGAATGTGTCCGCCGTCGAGTTGACCCAGGGGCAGGAGGTTGAGTGCCGTCGCCAGCAGGCCGACCCAGGCGGCAAGCGCGACAGGGTGCAGATTGAGGATCTCGCCCGCACCGATTTCGCCGTGCATGGCGGCGGCGACGATCTTCATAAGGAGCGACTCGCCCGGAAGGAAGAGTAGGGCGTTACCGATCGACGGTGGGTCGGCGGCTGGGAGTATCGTGACCGACGACCGGGAGACGCCGAACAGCAGAAACGGAAGCAGGGCGACGAATCCGGCGAGTGGACCACTCACGCCAACATCGAATAGCTGTCTCTTGTCTTGGATCGGCGAACGGATGCGAATGAAAGCTCCGAGCGTTCCGAGGGCGAATGGCGCCGGCAGGAAGTAGGGCGGATTACTGCGCAATCCGTAGCGTCGGCACACCAGATAGTGCCCGAGCTCGTGACAGAGCAGGATCAGCAGCAGTGGAATCGAGAATGCGAGTCCGTTTCCAAGGTAGCCGGCATCGCTCCAGACGACTCGGACCGTGTGCGGTGAAAGCCACAGCGCCAGGTCCGTCGACCGCTGTGTCTGCGCCGCCACCCACCAGACCGAGCCGAGCGTCGTGGTGGAGAAGAAAGTCAGAAGGAACAGAGTAGTGGCAAGCACCCATTGCCCAGCGGAGGCCCGGGCGGGCGAACGGCGTCCCGCAGGAGCGATCGACAAGTGGCTCGTTTCTGCCTGCCTACCGCGCGGCACCTCGTTCGGGCTCACCTCGCGTACCGCGCGCGTCGAAAGAGAGAGGAGATCGAACGAGGGACGGAGATCAGAGGTCCCGGAGCTCCTTGCCGGGCTTGAATCGCACCGTCTTGCCTGGCGAGATGGTGACTTCGACGCCGGTCTTCGGATTGCGACCGATACCACGCTTTCGATCGCGAACCTGGAAGACTCCGAAGCCGCGAAGCTCGATTCGCTTGCCGGCTCCGAGAGCGTTCTTCATCGCGGCGAAAATAGTGTCGACGGCGAGCGCTGCCTTGACTCTCGATACCTCGGAGGTCTCGGCAACGCGATTGACGAGGTCGACTTTGATCATCCGTTCTCCGAAGCGGGGCGAGTGTAGCAGCGCATATTTGGGAGTGTCAACGCGGTAGAGCAGCCCTATACCGAGCGCAGCTTGCGTCGCAAGATGCAGCGTTCGAACGCAATCGCCGCTTTTTCCGCGCACCGCTGCGCCAGTGATTGATCGACGTCCGACAGACCGAGCGAAGCGCGGTCTCCGTAGGCAACGCAGACGAGACGGCCGCGAACGAACATAGGAAGTAGGAGGCATTCGTAGTCGAGCGAACCGCCCCAGCAGCGAGCCAGGGCTTGGTGACTGGGGTGACTGTCCAGGTGTCCCACGTAAAGTTTGTTATCGCTTTCGAGGCGGCGAAAGACCGGCGCCTGTTGCAGGCCCACTGAATAGCTCTCGAACCACTCATGGTCGACGTCGGGGCCGATGGCCTGCCAGCCGGAGATCTCTTGCCGCGAGCCGGAGACGCGAAACAAGAGGACTCGGACGAACTGGCTCGCCAGGAGATTCAGTAGAGCCTCTCCGACGTCGCGGGACGTTTCGGCACGGATAAGGCTGGACGTGAAGATCTCTTCCGCTTTCCATTCGTCCGACGTGTCGGGTTCGTGTCGTGGGGCCGGCGTTGGCAGTGCCTCTCGACGGACCGATAGTGACGCCCGCTCCGCCGGCGTGAGTGAGATTTGCTGCGGCGTGGCCCGGAACTGTGGTCGGACGACGGGCCGAACGATGGCAGGCTCAATGTCCGAGTCGACGCTGGCTCCGCGAACACCGTACTGTCGCCCGCTCTCGGTCCGCGGCTTGGGCGACGCTCGCGGGTTCGACAATTGCAGCGCAAGGCTCGAAAATCGTGGGGTCAGATCGCAACCGTAGTATTTCGACAACGCCTCGACGAGGCGCAGCTCCGTCGCGACATAGAAGCGCACGTTCTTGCCTGCGACAAACGAGATCTCGTCCTCGAGCGTGAGGTCGCCCACGTCGAGCATGGCGATATCGGCGCGATTGCCGGACATTCGAAAGGGCACCGCGCGGTTCTTGACCGCCGTTTTGGTGGGAAGCACCGCCAGCGCTTCGGGAGAGATCGTCGTCAACTCGGCCGCTCCGGCGGTCGGTGCGCCCAGCTGTTCGGAAAGGACTTGCAGCAGAAGCTGCTCGGTGATGACACCGAGTTCGAGAAGACACGTGCCGAGCCTGCCGCCGAGCTGTTGCTGACGCTCGATCGCACTCTGCAATTGACGCTCGCTGATCCAGTTTCTGGCGATCAGAAGTTGCCCGAGAGTACTCACAGCGGCTTCTTATCTAGTTTGCTAAATGACTCATAGAAAGAGAGTTATTCTGACCATGGAGAATTATAGGTAGGCTGCGAGGGGTTGTAAAGACAGATGGTTCCTTTAGTATTCCCAGTGTCATGCGCGTCGTCACCCCGATCTTCCTTGTCCTCTTGCTGCTTTCTTCCGGCGCACTGGCCGAAGAATCCGCAGCTGAAGCGAGCCGCAGAGAAGCGAGTTTCCTCTTCGCCGTGGCGCAGCTCTACCGCTTCGAGGGAGCCTACACCGACGCGCTGGGCGCCTTTTCGTCTGCCGTCCAGGCCGACCCCGAGGAGCCTTTTCTGCGGTTGGAGTTCGCGGAGTTTCTTCTTCAACTGGGACGGTTGAGCGAGGCCGCCGAGCACGCGTCGGCGGCTCGCAGCGTGGTTCCCGATAATCGCGACGCTCTCCGTCTGGTCGGGCGCATTCAACTGCGGCTGGGAGAGCGCTCTGAGGACGCCTTGGAGAGCGCTCGTGAGGCGTTCGAGGAGCTGCGTCGACTGGACCCGACGGATGTCGAAGTTCGAGTTACGCTCGGTCGCCTCTATCTCGGTCGATCGCGTGCAGCGGAGGCCGTCTCGGTGTTGCGGGAAGCGAGGGACCTTCGCCCGGACGACCGGCTCATTGTCTCGCTTCTGGTCGAAGCCATCGAATCAGCCGGCGATGACCCGGCGGTCATCGACGAGCTACGGGCGTTGGTTGCTCGAGATCCCGGCTTTCTCCAGCCTCGACTCGTGTTGGCCCAGGTACTGGGCCGCAATGGAGACATGGCTGCGGCGGTGGGGCTTCTCCTCGAAGCGCCACAGGAAGCATTTGGCAACGTCGAGTTCCTGCGCCAGCTGTCTCTTGCACACTACCGCGTCGGCGAACTCGAGCTATCTCTCGACGTCGGGGAGAAGTGGTTGCAGAAAAGGCCGCAGGACCCGATGGGTCGCTATCTCCGTGCCCTGACGTTGGCGGGTCTGGGCCGGGATGCGGAATCGGAAGATGAACTCGAAGCTCTTCTAGCGGAGAACCCCGACCGTGAAGACTTCGTGCTGGCTCTGGCAGAAGTCATCGAGCGTCAGGGCCGAAGGGACGAGGCGGCGGATCTCATGCAACGATTCGCAGCTCGCTTGGAGAGTCGCCAGGATGTGGAAGGGAGTCGGAGAATCACCGCGATGCTGGTCGATCTCCATGCGCGAGGGGGTGAGTGGGAGGAGATAATTCGCCTGACGGATCGAATGCTGACGGGACAGAGCCCAGTCGACCAGGACGAGTTTCGGTTGCTGCGGAGCCAGGCACTCAAGGAGCTCGGAAGGGGTGAAGAGGCGCTGGCCGAGTTGGATCGGCTGCGAAACGTCCCGGGATTGGAGGAGCGCGTGGCAGCGCGTCGTGCTGAGATTCTGTTTCGGCTGGGAAGAATCGACGAGGCTGAGCGCTCGTTGGCGAGTCTGAGCGAGGCGGTGACGGTGGAAGAGCTCATGCTGGCAGCCGAAGTGCTGCATGGCGTCGGTGCCTTTTCGCGGGCCATTCCGGTTCTCAGGCGAGCGAAGGAGATCGAGCCACAGAATCTCGAGGTCATGTTCTGGCTGGGCGCTTCGCTCGAGCGCAGCGGTGACCGGCGCGGCGCGGAGAGCGAGTTTCGACACGTGCTGGCGGTCGACGCTGACTTTGCCCCGGCGCTGAACTACCTCGGCTATATGTGGGCAGAAGACGGAGAGAATCTCGACGAGGCGCTGGATCTCGTTCGTCGCGCAGTCGAACTCGAGCCCAACAACGGTGCGTACCTGGATTCCCTCGGCTGGGCGTTCTTCCAGAGCGGTCGCTTCAGCGAGGCGCGGGGTCACCTGGAGCGGGCGGCCCAACTGGTCGGCGACGATGCGGTCGTCCTCGAGCATCTGGGGGATCTTTATCTCGCGGTAGGAGATTCGCCGCAGGCGGACGCGGTCTACCGCCGGGCTCTCGAGCTG
The DNA here is from genome assembly GCA_029863825.1 of Acidobacteriota bacterium. Classification (GTDB taxonomy): domain Bacteria; phylum Acidobacteriota; class Thermoanaerobaculia; order Multivoradales; family JAHEKO01; genus JAOTUP01. The sequence continues at coordinate 7,771 of JAOTUP010000034.1, forward strand.
GGTGGCGACAATGCTGAGGCCATACGCAAGAAGCTTGACGAACTCGGCCAGCAGTGATCCGGAGCATCATCATCGTTGCGATGCTGTCTGCGCTGGCAGTCGGCTGCTCTTCGCACAGCTCACCGACGTCTCTATCGCCGAGTCGTCTCTCCGTCGCCACTGGTCTGATGGAGGCTGATTACCCGACGCAGCGGCTTTTCAGGGTACGATTCGATGGACCCACCGGGCGAGGCAGTTTCAAGATGATTCTGCGGCTCGCGGGGCCGGAGCGCTATCAGCTCACTGCCGCCGATGCTCTCGGTCGATCGCTCTGGGCAGCTGACTACGAGGCGACCAGGTTTCACTTTATCGACTTCCGGCGAGCACTCGAATGCCACTCCGGCAAGGCGTTTCCGCTTTCCGACGTGCCGTTGCGATCTCTTCCGATAACTGCTCTGCCGGCCGTCCTGTTGGGTCGACTTCCTGGCCAGCTGGTGGCGACTGGCAGTCGAGGCGAAACGAAGAGCTACGTGGATTCCGAGGGGCGGCGCTGGACGGTCGAAGAGGCTGCGGAGGGCGGTGTGGCGAGCTGGACGTTGTGGCTCGGCGGGAAACCAGTTCTCTGGTTCCGGCAGCTCGAACAGGAGAGCGTGCTGTCGCATCCCGAGGGCTCGCAGTTCCGCTGGCGTCAGGTGGTTGTCGAGGCGAGCGAGACTGCTCTCGAGACCATCACCCCGCCGCCGGGAGTCCAGAACGTCGATTGCGAGCTACTGAGCTATTTGCGGTGAAGACCGGGAGCGTGCTCCGTAGCAGGATTCCCGGACATCCGGCCGCGTGGTTGACAGCACCTCGTGCGGCGCTTAGCATTAACGGCTCCGATCGGCGAGCTATATGATCGATCGGCTCGGCTGCGGGCTGCAATTGTTCCGTCGGTCGAGTGGTGGTACGTGAGTGACCGGCGGGGGAGAGTTATTTGGAGAGGTCCTGGTCGGAGAATGGAGAGCGGCATGGAGATCACCGAAGTCAAAGTCTTTCCGATTCAGGAAGAAAAACTGAAAGCGTTCGTTTCAGTCGTTCTGGACGAGTGCTTCATGGTCAATGACATCAAAGTGATCAGCGGTCGCGACGGTTACTTCATCAGTATGCCCAGCCGGCGGAAGAAGAACGGCAAGTTCAAGGATGTTGCGCATCCCCTGAACAACGAGACGCGAAAAACGATGGAGAACCGGATTCTCGGGGAGTACCGGCGAGTCGTCGAAGGGGCCGAGGATTCGGAGTCGGAGGCCGACGGTGCGCCTCAGCCGGTCGCCGAGGAGACTCGGGTGGCGGAGGCGCCGCTCGCGGCGCCGGAGAATGCCAGCGACCGCTCTTTGGACGAGGTAGCCGAAGCGCACCTCAAGGACTCATTCTGGGGAACCTGAATCCCTGGGAACTCGGTCGGCAGAGAGGCTGACCGAGAGACTTCCGACAGTGGGGCGTCGCCAAGTGGTAAGGCACCAGACTTTGGATCTGGCATTCGGAGGTTCGAATCCTCCCGCCCCAGCCAGATCTTTTGAATGGAGTGCTACCGTAAAGACCGTATTGCGAAGGTCGACGGCGTCCGCCCGCACAGCTTGAGGCTGCAAAATGTATGGTGATCTGAAGATCTTCACAGGTCGCTCCCACCGTCAGTTGTCAGAGCGCATCTGCGAGTCACTTCGACTCGATCTGGGCAAGGTCGAGCTCAACAACTTCGCCGACGGCGAGATCTTCTGCCAAATCGAGGATAACGTCCGCGGTTGCGATGTCTTCGTCATCCAGCCCGGCTCCTTCCCGGTCAATGAGAACCTGATGGAGCTGTTGATCCTGATTGACGCCTGTCGCCGCGCCTCGGCTTTCCGCATCACTGCCGTTCTTCCGTACTACCCTTACGCGCGTCAGGACAAGAAAGACATGCCGAGAGTCGCCATCAGCTCCAAGCTGGTGGCTAATCTGATCACGGTCGCGGGGGCGGATCGTATTCTGACGATGGATTTGCACGCGGCGCAGATTCAAGGTTTCTTTGATTTGCCAGTTGATCACCTGTTCGCTGCCCCGGTCGTTCTCGAAGCCATTCGGAAGATGGACATCCCTGATTTGACGATCGTCTCGCCTGACGCCGGTGGTGTTGAACGGGCGCGCGCCATCGCAAAACGCCTCCATGCCGAGTTGGCGATCGCTGACAAGCGACGTGTGGCGGCGAATGAGGCCGATGTGCTTCACATCATCGGCAACGTCGAAGGGCGCAATGTGCTGATCCTCGATGACATCATCGATACAGCCGGGACCCTGTCCAAGAACGTCGCGGCGTTGAAGACGAAGGGTGCACAGAGAATACTAGCGGCCGGCGTGCATGCTGTTCTTTCTGATCCGGCGATCGAGCGAATCATGGAATCGCCGCTCGAGGCCGTACTCGTGACCGACACGACGCCGCTCGATGACAAGCTCCGACGGTGCGCGAAACTTCAACCCCTGACGGTGGCGCAGCTTCTTGCTGAGGCCAT
>JAOTUP010000478.1 GCA_029863825.1 Acidobacteriota bacterium
GAGTGCTGTTGAGAAGCGACGACTGCGTGCCGGCTTCGAAGAACAGCGACAGGGCATTGCCTTGGGCACGGCAGTCGTCGACGTTGAAGGTGAATGGCTTGCCGTTGAAAGAGGCGCAGTTGCCGACGATGACGCTGTCGGTGATCAGGGCGTCGCCGGTGGCCTTCATCTGATTGCCGGCATTGCCGGCGGCGCGAGTGCGAACGATATCGACCGTACCGGGTGCTCGGACGTAGAGCAGGTCGAGGCCGTCGGAGGTGTTGTAGAGAAACTCGCAGTCCTCGAACAGCCAGCTGCCGGCGGTCTCGCCGGTTCCAAGCCCGTCACCGTAGCCGCCGGCGGTCTGCGACCAGCAGCCGGTTGTGCCGCTCCCCGGATAAGTTTCGCCGCAGCCGTTCCAGGAGATCGACACGCGGCGAAAGACGATGGAGCCGGAATTGGAATCGGCTCCGTCGATATCCCCGTCCCAGCCGGCATAGCCGTTGTGATGGATGCTGACGTCCTCGATGGTCCAGTCCGTAAGGCGTCCGGCCAATACGCCGCGACCGGACAGACCGTGGATGTTCAGGTCTCGCAAGGTAACGTCGGAGGAGTCTTCGGCGTAGAGGCCCACGTCTCCCCACGGACCGAAAGGCGGCGTGTCGCGCTCGCAGGTGAGCGCGCCGGTGTGATCCTCGATGCAGCTCGAATGATCGGTGATCTCCACGCACGAGATCAGTGCATGACTGGTGTCGGTGAGATCGATGACCTGGTAGACACGCTCGGCGCCCCACAACTCCGGCGGGGAGGTGCAGCCGGTATCCCAGCCCGCTCCCAGGATGCGGGTGGGCTGGGCGGCGCTCGGTCCGCTCGGGAGTTGCGCCAGCGTACAGATGAAAGCGCCGTCGGCGTCGCAGGCGGCCGTGTTGGGTGCGCCGATGCCGATGCGGTAGCTCCCGGCACCGATCATCAAGGTATCCCCACCCGCCAGAAGGGCCGGTCCAACCTCCTGTGGCGGCAGCGCCCAGAAAGGGTGGTTCCAGGCGCACGGTCGGCCGACGCCGGTGCCGGGATAGGGCGCATCGGTGGTGCCCGTGCACTGAGTGGCGGTGCCGCCGTCCAGGCGGACGTAGTAGGTGGTCTGCGCGACCGCCGGCTCGACGGCAGCAAGCCACAGAAGGATCGCCAGAGGTGATCGAAACGCGGCGAGGCGCGCCGCAGCGCCGCACGTCGTGTCGCTTTCTCGCTGCGTGTTCGTCATCGCATGACTCTCTCTTCACTCGGAGTTAGGACCTCCGCTACAGGGAAAAACCGTCGCTGGAAAAGACGACTGACATCGCACCAGCAGCGTTTAGTCCGATGGCGATCATTTCTGACATCGGCGGCGTCTACGGTGCTCCGCAGCCAAGCGGCAGGAGGTTCTCTACCGTGAACGGGGCATTGGGCTCCACCGAGAAGCCGTTGCGGAACTCCACCGTCTCCCCGGCTCGAAAGACGCAGCTCCCGGGCGCCTGGATCCGCACGTTGGGACCGGCGCGAATCGTGCTGCAAGCCTCGTAGGTCGCAGCTTGTGAGATCCAGACATCGGTGAGATCGAGAGTGTCGCAGATGCGGGTGGAGAAGCTTTCGTCGGTCCCGGATTGGGTGCCGGAGCTGTTCATCGCACGGGCTCGGAAGTGATAGCTTGCGCCGCAGACGAGACTGGTCAGGTCGGTCGATATCGCCAGCGGCATGTTGCCCGAGCCGACTGATCCCAGGGCCTCGGTCGACCCGTAGGCAGCGGTCGGACCCCAGTCGAAGAAGGCCGTGGTGAGCCCGCCATTGGGATTGACCACGCCAGTGAGCGTCGCGCTCGTCTCGCCGATCTCGGTCGCGGCTTCAGTTCTGATGTGGGGGCGAAGCGTCTCCGAGACGGAGATGTAGTCCACCTTGCTTTCCGTGCTGTCCGAGCTGGGACTCCTGAGTGTGAGGCTGACCGAATACTCGCGGGGCGAAGTGTACTGGTGCGAAGGGGTTTGCCCGGTGGAGCTCCCTCCGTCGCCGAAGCTCCATGAATGGGAGCTGATCACGCCGCCCGACAGATCGAGAAAGTCAACCGTCAGCGGGACGCCGCCAGAGAGGTCCGAAGCGGTGAAATCGGCATCGAAATCGGTTTGGATGACCGTCGCCGTCGGGTCTTCTTGCTCGACAGTGGCGCCGGTGCAGTTGACGAGCTCGAGGGTTCCCTTCTCTCGGGCGGTGAGGTCGAGCGCCGTCAGGTCCATGTCGGCAAAGCGCATCCAGCCGGTGCCCTCGACATCAAAATCGGCATAGCTGGAGGTGGCGGAAG
>JAOTUP010000001.1 GCA_029863825.1 Acidobacteriota bacterium
GGAGCGGAAAATCGACCTCGCGGCCGGTCTGTTTGGTGCCGTAGTGGAAGGCGCGAAAGCCGGCGTTGGCCTCGGTCATCATGTTCAAAGACAGCCAGGCGCGATTGCTCTCGCGGTTCTTGTCCCAGTGCGCCAGTTTGTGCTTGCGCAGGCTCTCTGTGGTTTTGATGAGGCAGTCCGGCATGGTGTGGAGGAGCTTTGTGCACATCGAGTCCACAGCTTCATCGAGCAGCGCCAGGTCGACCTCCCCCTGTCCCATCAGCTCCTTGCCTTTCTCACGCTCCGCGCCCTTCTTCCACTCGCCGAGGACGACGCGACCCCACTCATCGAGAAGGCGATCGGTGACGACGATGGGATTTGGCGTCCACTCGCCGTCGACTTTCAGGGCCGGCACAATCGCCGTCAGGCCGCCGAGCTGATAGAAGCGGTGGGCGCTCCACGGCTCGCACAGGGTGCCGGAGTACATCGCTGCCTCGATACCGACGAACAGCGGCAGGAAATCGGTCGAGCCGCCGTCCGGCGCCGAGCCGTGCTTGGGACCGGCCTGGCTGAAGAGCGCCAGGTCCGAGGCGACGGAAAAATCGCACGCCATGCCGACTTCCTGGCCGCCGCCGACCCGCATGCCGTTGACGCGGCAGATGACCGGCTTGTCGCAGTGCAAAACGGCGGTCACCATATCGTTGAAGAGACGCATGTACTGGCGGTACTCGGACGGTGCGCCGGCGTAAACCTCGGCGTACTCACGCGTATTGCCGCCGGCGCAGAAAGCTCTGCTGCCGGCGCCGGTCAAAACCACCGCCACCGCTGCACGGTCGTTGCTCGCACGCCGCAGCGCCAGAATGATCTCCTTGACCATTTCGGTGGTGTAGCTGTTGAGCTCGGCTGGATTGTTGAGAGTGATCCAGACGTTGTGGAGCCCCGGCGCCGGCTCACCGCCGTGATCGAGCACCGGTTTTTCTTCGTACAGGATCTCGCGCGGCGAGAACTCTCTGGTCAGGTCGTGCGATGTCACGTCAGTCTCTCCTCCTCTCGTCACGGCCGCAATATCGCGCGCCGTGACAGCTCGTGGCGTGACGCTCTGGCAAGAACTTCAGGCGCATCGTTCAGGGAATGCTCCTCGATGAACGCCTCGAGCTCGACTTTGCCGTCGAGGACGAGAGCGAGGGCCGCCGGGTACTGCTCCGGCGGGCATCCCCAGTTGCCCTGCGCCGTCGCGTCGAAGGCCATGAGATTCGACAACCTGAGCTCGAGCCTTTCGGCAGTGAAACCGACGACCGCGAGGTGCGCGCCATGGTCGAGCAGGCCGAAGGCGGTGCGCTGGCCGGCAGCGGTGCCGCTGGTCTCGAAGATCTTGAGTCCGACGCCCGAGCGACCGCTCTTCTTGGCGAATCCGCGGATAGCTGCACGCAGCTCCTTGAAGCCCATCTCAGTGGCATTGAGAACGAGATCTGCACCGTGTGTGGCGACCAGATCGAGTCGGTCGCCGTCGACGTCGATGGCAGCGACCGCGGCGCCGAGGGCGGCCGCAACCTGCACGCCGAAGCCGCCGATGCCGCCGACGCCGACGAAGACCGCAACGTCGTCGGAACCGAGATGAGCTCGCCGAGCTGCCTCGAACGGGGTCGTCACGGCGTCGGCAACGACCGAGAGGTGAGCGAGCTCGAGGCCGTCAGGGAGCGCCTCCGGCACCGGACAGAGGCCCCGGGACGGCACCCGTACATGACTGGCAAAGCCTCCGTGGCCATCGTTGCCGGGCATGAACTGGCGACGACAGATGGTGGGTCTTCCTGCTCGACAGGCGGGGCATTCACCGCATGCAATGACCGCCGGTACGATGACCGACTTGCCGAGCCAGCGCTCAGTCGCCTTGCCACAGGCCACGACTCGCCCGGCGATCTCGTGTCCCAGGATAAGAGGCAACTCATGGCGGGTTGGAACGCCGTCATAAGCGAAGCTGACATCGGTGTGGCACACGCCGCAGCCCGCCACCTCGACGATGACCTCGTCTGGGGCAGGGGTCAGTGGCCCGAGATCGATGCGCTCCAGCGGGCGACCCACTGCCGTCAAACAGTAGCCGTAGGAATCCTGAGCGGCAGCCACCAACCGAGCTTACCGCCTCACGAGGGCAGTTGCACCCGCCAACAGTATCGAGCGTCCCGGTCGTCGAGCGGAAACGCGACAGCCCGGAGAGCACGTCGAGAGGGCGGGCTGCTGTTGGTGGTCGTACAATGCCGGAAGAGCACGACGGTATGAATGCACGAGTGATGGAGCGAGGAGTGGCTGGAACCTGGAAGGCGAAAGCCCGGAGCCACGTGCTCGTCGTCGCGGTGGTGATGGGCAGCCTGCCAGTCGACGATGCGATGGCGTCAGCCGAATCTGAAGATCCCGGCACGTTGACGGTGGAGGTAGTGGGACTCGAGTCGACTCGAGGACAGGTGAGGATAGCCGTCTTCGCGTCCGAGGTTACGTGGCTCGAAACAGCTGCATATTCGGTCGTGCTGGATCTCGAGAAACCCAAATGCCGGTGGAGTGTGGGCAACGTTGCCGCCGGCGACTACGGAGTCGTTGTTCTCCACGATCTGAACGAAAACGGCAAGAACGATCGCAATCTGTTCGGAATACCCAAGGAGCCGTACGGATTCTCGAACAACGTGCGTGCGGCCTTCGGGCCTCCGAAGTGGAGCAAGGCCAGGTTCACGGTCGCCAGCGGGGAAACCGAGATTCGCATCGAAGTGAAGTAGGCCGTCGCCGAGCGTCGAGACCGACAGCATTTCGAAATGAAGAAGGCAATCGCTGAGATGAACCATTCCGAGAACCCATCACAGCTTCTCGAGATCGCATCTAGGCCGGCCATCCCGAGTGTTCGGGAGCCGAGCTCGGGGCATGGAGGCGAGGTGAGGCGACGATGAGTGACGAGCTCGAGAGCATTCTCGTTGGCACGATCGGCCTCGACATCATCGCGCTCGTGGCTCTCGCGCTGACGGTGGCACGAGGAAGCGGCGGGTCGAAAGAGCGCGCGCGGCCCGATGTAGTGCAGCTGGGCGTTCTCACTCTGGCGCTCCAGAGCATCCACTTCGCCGAAGAGCTGGCTACCGACTTTCACCAACGCTTCCCGGCCTTACGCGGCCTCCATCCATGGTCGGCCGAGTCTTTCGCCACCCTCAATCTCAGCTGGATCGCAGTGTGGATCCTGAGCATTGTTGGCGTGCGACGCGGATTTCACGCTGCGCTCTTCCCCGTCTGGTTTCTGGGCCTCGCCTCCGCTGTCAACAGCATCGCTCACCCCGTGATGTCGATTCGCGCGGCGGGCTATTTCCCCGGCCTGTGGACGGCGATACCGGTCGGCGTCGCAGGCGCGGTGCTGCTGCGCAACCTGAATCGGTTGACGGAGAGTCGAGCAGCGAATCGAGGTGCTGCCTGATGGCCAGTGTGGAGATGAGAGTCTGGGAAGAGCGGTTCGAGAACGTCTTGCGACATCAGACCAGCGGCGACGCCTCACATGGACTCGACCACGTCAAGAGAGTGGTGAGGATCGCGAAGCGGCTGGGGAACCTCGAAGGCGCTGAGGTGGAAGTCGTGGTCCCGGCTGCCTGGTTGCATGACTGCGTGATGATCGAGAAGGATTCACCGGACCGTGCGCGCGCATCGACTCTGGCAGCCGACCGTGCGCTCGAGTATCTTCTCGAGCTTCAATATCCACATCGCCATCTGAAAGCGGTGCATCATGCAATTCGATCACACAGCTTTTCGGCGGGGATTGCGCCGGAGACGCTCGAGGCCGCTGTCGTGCAGGATGCCGACCGTCTTGACGCCCTCGGAGCTGTCGGCATCGCTCGCTGCTTCACCGTCGGCGGCCGGCTCGGTCTGCCTCTCTACGACGAGGACGATCCCTTCTGCCGAGCGCGGGAAGCGGACGACCGGCATACCGTGCTCGATCATTTTTTCGTCAAGCTCCTGAGACTGCCGGAGAGCATGCGAACCGAGTCGGGTCGAGTGGAGGCGAAACGACGAGTCCGAATCATCGAGGCCTTTCTGGCTGAGCTTGCCCACGAGATCGGGGCAGACGAGACGGGAGAGCGGGAGCGGAGGTAGCATCGCGAGAGCGGCGGCGGCGAGCCCGGCGCCTCAGCACAGGAGAGAAGGGAGATTCGTCATGGGAACCGTCGCCAATGCCAGATTCGAGACCACCCCCGGGGACGAGGAGCCGTTGCGAGAGTTCGAAGAAGGGCGGAAGTTGACGCGGAAAGCTGCCCGATGACGCGCGAGTACGCCAGTGATACGAAATCAAATCGTCAGTGAATGAGCGGAGGGAATGAAAATGGCGCAGGATGCTGTTCGAGAAGCGTGTTTGGCGTGCGACCGGGGATCGAACGAGGTGCCGCTCATCGCCCTCGTCTTTCAAGGCGCAACGCGATGGATTTGCCCACAACACCTTCCATTGCTGATTCACGACCCTCAACGGCTGGCGGGCCGGCTGCCGGGGGCGGAGTCGATGGCTCCGGCCGACACGCACGACTAATGACCGGAGATCGAGTGGCGAGAACACGCGCGGAACGGTCCGGCGATCACCCGAGCGTCGATGCGATTCACAGGCTTGCCTTCGAAACCGGGCTGGAAGCTGCAATTGTCGAGACCTTGCGTCAGGCCGTAGAGCCGCTCATCTCGATCGTCGCCGAGCTCGACCGCGGCGAGGTGGTCGGACACATCATGTTCTCGCCAGTGACGATCGACAGACGAGGTGGTGACATCGAGTTCATGGGTCTCGCTCCGATGGCGGTTCATCCGAGATACCAGAACCAGGGCATCGGGTCCCGCCTTGTCGAAGAGGGTCTCGCGGCCTGCCGCACGGCCGGTACCGAGCTCGTCTTCGTTCTCGGCCACCCTGCGTTCTACCCTCGCTTTGGATTCCTTCCGGCAGTCGACAGCAGCTTCCACTACGTTGATTCACGATTGGACGACTATTTCTTTGTCCAGTGCGTAAGTGCGGAAGGAGCGTCGGTTGATTCCGGTACCGTGGCCTACCATGAGACGTTCGACATCGATGGGGTCTGACACTCGCTGCAATTGCCGGCGGGGGAAGCGGCGCGGGGACTGAATCGATGCTGAATTATTCGTCCTTCTCTCACCTGAGCTTCGATTGCTACGGCACGCTCATCGATTGGGAGAGCGGCATTCTTGCGGCGGTCGACAAGGTGCTGCAGCGGCATCGAGTGGACCTGCAGCCTGCCGAGATCATTCGCTCTTATGCGGGCTTCGAAGCGGAAATAGAAGCCGGTGACTTCGTGGCGTACCGACATGTCTTGCGCGGTGTGATGAACCGGTTCGCACGTGAGTTTGGCTTTCTCCCGACGGAAGACGACCTGCAGGCGCTTCCGGAGTCGGTCGGCAGGTGGCCGGCATTTCCGGACACGGTGCAAGCGCTGGCGCGCCTGGCGAAGCGTTATCGGCTGGTGATCCTCTCGAACATCGACGATGCGATGTTCGCGGAAACGCGTGAAGCTCTGGGAGTCGAGTTCGAGGACATCGTGACCGCTGAGCAGATTGGCAGCTACAAGCCCTCGACGCGGCATTTCGAAGTCGCCTTGGACCGCCTCGGAATCCGGTCAGGGCAATTGCTGCATGTCGCTCAAAGTCTCTACCACGACCATGTGCCGGCGCAGCGCCTGGGGTTGAAGACGGCTTGGGTCAACCGTCAAAGTTGCTGTCCCGGTGTCGGCGTCGCCCCGGTCACGCGCATCGTGCCGGACGTCGAGGTGGCGGACCTCGACGGCCTTGCCGATCTGGCGGGAGTGTGAGATGTCTCATTCCTTTGCACGGCCGCTTTCGGTCGGACGGTTCACCAAGATCACCCTTCTCGCCTGGCTCGCCTTCCTGGGGATCGATTTCTTTGTTCACGGAGCTCTTCTGGCGGAGTGGTACCAGCGCGGTGCTCCGGCGCTGCTGTCGCTGGAGCAGGCGTTTGCGAGGATTCCGCTGGGGTATGCAAGCTTTCTCCTCCTGACGGGTCTTGTCGTGTGGATCGGAGCTCGGCTCGAGCTGATGGGCTGGCGCCAGGGTCTCGCCTTTGGATCTGTTGTAGGAACGGTTCTCGCTGGTGCTCACAGTCTAGCGTTGGTATCGATCACCACTTTGAGCCCACAGCTCGCAATGTGGTGGGGGCTGGCCGAGGCGCTGGAGTTGGCTGTCGCAGGGTCTGTCGTCGGCGCGGCCCTCTCTGCGCCGCGCCTGGGTCGTCTGACCGCGGTGGTGGCCGCATTCGTCGTCTTTCTCGTAGTGCTCACGATCACTTGGCAGAATGTGTGAAGGCCGCCGCCTCAGGTGACGAGGGTAGAGTAGAAGCTGGCGGAGGGTGCTCCGGAGTCCGGGCGCCGTTTGTCGAGCGGAAGGAGCTGTCCTGATGGAGTCTTACGCACCGTGCCCGAACTGCCGCGGCGGCAATCTCTATTCGACGCAGAAAGACGTCAGCGCTGGTGGTGGATACGCGCCCAACTATCTTCCCGGCCTGGGGGGCATGTTCGCAGCCGAGAAGTTCCGAGTCGTCGTGTGTGCAGACTGCGGCCTGACTCGCTTCTTCGCCAGGTCATCGGCGATGGAAGAACTGGCGAGCTCTTCGAAGTGGAAGCAAGTCTAGATCGCGATCTCCGAGCGTTTGGGGGCATGCCGCGGAAGAGGGCCGATGCCGGCTTTCGCCTCGCGCCAGGTCCCATGCCGACAACGGATAGTCGGAAGAGGAGAGAAGTGAAGTGAGAGCGTGGCACCTCGTGGTTTTGATCGCTGCGGTGGCCATCTACGTCATCATGCGGCCGCCATCCGCTGCGAAGATCGTTCGAGGCATGGAAGTGAGTATTCCGGCGGGAACCATCGAATACGCGGACGTGCGCTATGCGGCGACCTGGAGTGATTCGATCGTGCGCAGCGGGGATATCCGTTACTTGTCCCGTGCCTACACCAAGTCTGTGCCGATGGTGATCTATGATGCAGTTCTGACGAGTGGAGAGTTCAGTGACTCGTCGATCGTCGAGATCGAAAGCACCGGCGGCGGCAACTTCTATTGGAGGTCGAAGAAACAGCCGCAGGGCACGCTTGTCGCGCTTCACATCATTCCCGAAAACGAGATCGTCCTTCGCTCACTTGCGAGTGTTGATGAAGGCGATCGGATCGAGATCGTGGGACGCGACGAAATCAATGGAAAAATCGAGGGGGCCGACGGGAGTTTTCTCCGATTGGCGCACGATAATCACAAGTTCGTGCTGGCGAGTCGAGTGAGCGTCGAGAACTGATGGTCGAAGCACGGACCGTGGACGCCGAGAAAAGTGACGAGATGACACACGCCGGTTCGACCGCTGTTCTCATTGACGGAGGCGGTCGGCAGCTACTCGATGGCAGAACCCTCGGCCGGGAGATGATATGAGTGGCGAGTTCAAGACGGCGATTGTCCGACGTCCTGGACCGGACTTCGGTACTGGGCTGACGACGGCGACGGGCGAACCGCCGGACTTCGAGAAGGCTCTGGAACAGCATCGCGCCTACATCGAGGCGCTGGCGAGGCTCGGAGTCGACGTCGTGGAGCTCGACGCCTTGTCGAGGTTCCCGGACGCTTACTTCGTCGAGGACACGGCAGTCGTGTGCGAGACGGTGGCGGTAGTGACGCGCCCGGGTGCTGAAGAACGCCGCGGTGAGGAGGAATCCATCGAGCCGGTGCTGGCTCGTTTCCGCCCGATCGAAAGAATCGGTTCGCCGGGTACCGTTGATGGTGGCGACGTGCTGGAGGTGGGAGATCATTTTCTGATCGGAGTTTCGGATCGCACGAACGAGGAAGGGGCGGGCCAGCTCGGAGAGATTCTTTCTCGCCACGGAAAGACCTGGAGCGCGATGGCAGTGGGCTCAGGTCTCCATTTGAAATCGAGTCTTGCTGCTCTCGACGATGAGACCCTTCTGGTCACGCCGGAATACGTCAATCGACAGGAGCTGAAGGCCTGGGAGAAGGTCGTCGTCGAGACAGGCGAGGAATACGCGGCGAATACGCTGGCGGTCAACGGCACGCTGCTGGTACCTGCCGGCTATCCGGGCGTCCTTCGAAAGCTCGAAGCGCGGGGATTCCCTCTCGTCGTCCTCGATGTCAGCGAGGCGCGGAGAATGGACGGCGGACTCTCGTGCATGTCGCTGCGATTCTGAGTGTGTCCAGCGAACCGGAAGGAAACGGGCTTCGCGACACAAGAGCTCGACGGACCCTCACCAGAAGCCCGACAGCAGACTGATTTCGGCCTTATGGGTGGCGCACTAGTGGTCTGTGGGTCACGATTCCCCTGCTCGTCTGCGGGGCGAGAGAACCGGGATCTATACAATAAAAGTCTAGTTTCATGCTGCCGCACATTCTGGCTGAACCGCTTTTTCTTCAGATATGGGTCTTTTGGCTCATTGTCATCAATACGGCGTGCATATTCTTCTTGCGCCAGGTCGAGGCGCGCTGGGTGTTGGTGGCGTGGGTCGGCAACATTCTCTTCATGACGGCGCTCTTCGAGCTCAACGGCTTCAACCGCTTGCTCAGCCTGTCGCACGTTGTTTCGTGGACGCCACTGGTGATCTATCTCCACCGGCGACGCGACTCGCTCTCCGGCGAACGACTCTTCGATGGCTGGGTGCGCACGCTCTTCGTCACCAATCTCATCTCGCTCGCCATCGACTATGTGGAAATTGTGCGTTATCTGCTGGGGGATCGAGGCTGATGCAACGGCGAATCCCCTTCGTCAAGGCGGTGATGACGCCATTCCCGTACTCGATAGAGGCCGGGGCGAGAGTGGAAGAGGCACGACTCCTGATGCACGAGCACGGCATCAGACACTTGCCCGTGGTCGAGCGTGAGAAGCTCATCGGGATCGTCAGCGATCGCGATCTACGCCTGGTGACCGAGCCGTCCTCAGGGCGAGTAGCAGATGAGGATCTCGCTATCCGAGACATCTGCGAGCGAGATGTCTTTGTCGTCGAGCTGACGGAGCGACTCGACGGCGTTCTCGATGAGATGCTGCGTCGACGCATCGGCTCGGCGATTGTCGTGAAGTCCGAGCGTGTCGTCGGGATCTTCACCGCCGTCGACGCTTGTCGCTTTCTGCGCCAGCTGCTCACCGACTTCTTTCCCACAGACGGCTCGCACGTGGCCTGAGAGGCGAACGCGAAATGACGACCAGGAGCCTTTCTCGACCCGAAGTCTCGGCGGACGCCCGGGCGCAGTTCATCCACCGTACGTACGGCCACCTGTTCGGGGCCATTCTCGTCTTTGTCGCTTTCGAGGCCGCGCTCTTCGGCTCGGGTATCGCCGACCGTATGGCGCGGGCGATGATGCAGGTGCCGTGGGGTCTGATTCTCGGAGCGTTCCTGTTGATCGCCTGGTTTGCGACGCGCCTTGCGCACCGCATGGAATCGCGCTCGGTGCAATACCTCGGTCTCGGGACCTACATCGTCGCCAAAGGTGTCATCTTCGTACCGCTGCTGTACCGCGCCGAGCGCGTGGCCGACGGTTTGATCAACCAGGCAGCGCAGGTCACACTGCTCGGCGCGCTCGGTTTGACAATCGTCGCCTTCTCGGTGAAGAACGACTTTTCGTCATTGCGCCCGTATCTTTACTGGGGCGGGACGGTGGCACTGATCCTGATCGTTGCGGCGCTGGTCTTCGGATTTCGACTCGGCACCTGGTTCAGCGTCGGCATGATCGCGCTGTCGGGAGGGTCGATCCTCTATGACACGGCCAAGATCGCTCGCCGCTACCGGGGCGATCAATACGTGGGTGCGGCGTTGGGTCTCTTCGCCTCGATCGGCATGATGTTCTGGTACGTCTTGCGCCTCTTTACTCGAGCGCAACGAGGCTGAGAGTGGTGGTCGGAGCGCGGGCAGAGATCGACGAGATCGTGGAGCGCGAGACGCGCGCCTGGGACACTCAGGATCTGGATCTCTTGTTGACGGTCTTCCATCCCGACATGGTGTGGCCGTGGCCACCTCACAAGGATGCCCATGATCCGTTGGAGTGGGTTCTCGAGTGGGGCCGATTCGACGAGACGCGCTGGCGAGCCGGGTGGAGCGATCTGTTCGCGACCCACGAGCTGGTCCACAATCGGAGACGAATTCTCAAGGTCGTCGTATCGGCGCAAAAGGACGGCGCCCTGGCGGTGGTAGACGTCGACACGTTGTGGCGTCACCGCGACGGTGGCGATTTCCACTGGCTGGGGCGAGCCGGGAAGATCTACTCGAAGGTCGCTGGCGAGTGGAAGATGATCGCGCAAACGGGACTTCTCGATTACTCGACGTTTGCACGACGACAAGAAGTCTGAGCCATCACGGCCGTTCGTTCGGGCGCCGATGGAAGATGAGATTCCCCATGGCTCCGGTCGGAACGTCGAGGCGGAGGGTCACCGAGGGACGTCGCCGAGGAGCTCCCCGGTATCGCTGAGAGCTGGATAGGGTGTGTCACGGCGTCGGCAGATGTCGGCGAGCTCGGGGTAGGACCACTCGAAGAGCTTGCGGTCGTATAGCTCTTGGTCCAATCGTCGAGACGCATAGAGGCCGGCCGCTATGCGCTGCCGCTGCGCTTCGAAAAGGAGCACGGCTGCCGCCACCGAGACGTTGAGCGAGGTGACGAAACCGCTCATTGGAATCGATACGAGCTCGTCGGCAGCGACGAGCGTTTGCGGTGTGATTCCGTCTTTTTCCTGGCCGAGCAGAATGGCCGTCGGCTGGGTAAAGTCGACCTCCCGATAGTCTGTTGTGGTATCTCCCGGATGGGCGGCAAGAATGCGAAGGCCGTGCTGGCGCAGATGGTCGAGGCCAAGGCGTGCGCTCCTGTGAACGTGGACCTCAAGCCAGCGATCCGAGCCGCTGGAGCTGACGAGCGAGGTGCGCAATCTGCCGTGGGCGAACACGGCATGCGCTTCCAGCAGTCCGACTGCATCGGCGGTCCGCAAGATGGCGGCGAAGTTGTGCGGCTTGTGGACGTTCTCCAGCAGCACCGTGAGATCCGGCTGGCGGCGGTCGAGAACGTGACGGATGCGCTGGAATCTTTCGGGTGTCATGGGACGGGAAGTCGGCGCGTCCATGCTACCAATGTCGTCGGCGGCAGTCTGGTGATGCCCGGTGCGCGGTCGGCCGCGGGACTCCGCCGCAAGGGGCCTGGGGTCGAAGAGCTGATGGAGAAGACCCCTGCGAAGGTTGACTCCGCAGGGGTTGGGACGCTTGAGGAACGCTCAGAAACTGACCGAAAGGCCCGCTGAGAGCGTACGCCCGGACAGGTCGAGTTCGCCCAGTCCTTCGAAATCGCTCCCGAGCTCGTCGTCGACCCGTTGCCAGCGACCTTCTGCGTAGACAGACCAGTTCGTCGCAATGGGCGCCTCGAGCCCGGCACGCCAATAGTAGCCGAGAGCGCCGCCCTCGTCTTCGAAGAAGTCATCGAAGATCTCGAAGTCGGCGGTTGTGAAGTCGATGAAGTCTCCGAACTCACGCAGGCGCCAGGCCCAGACTCCACCGCCGAGCCCGACGTAAGGAACCAGCGCGCGATCGCGTTGCGCCAGGTGCACCAGCAAGCCCAGCGTGAAGGAGCTGATGTCGAGCTCTGTCGTGTGCCTGATCGGAGCACCAAACTGATCCTCGAACCGCAAGTACTCCTGCCGCGCGGCGCCCTCATAGAACGAGCCGGAGAATGCAAGTCCCAGGCGATCTCCGAGGAACCGCACCCATTCGATACCGATGGCGGCGTCATCGAAATCTCCACTGTCGCCGGTAAAATCGGCGGCCTTGTCGCTCCAATACTGGGAGTCGGCTTCCGGCTCGAAGGAGCCGAGGTCGAACCGAAAGATCTGGTCCTCGCCCCAGTGGCCGCGGGTGCCGCCACCGTTGGCAGCGACGGCGTGCGAGGCGAGAAGCAGCATGAGCACGGGAGCCAGCCACATGAGTTTTTTTCCGATCATCGTCTTTCTCCTTAGTGCCGGTTTCTGCAAACACGTGAGTGATGAGCAACTGTGATGCCAGGTGAGCCAGGCGCTTCAAAGTGGCTGATTCTCAGCCGAAATCGGCCTGTTGAGGGGACAGTCGGCCGCAATCCAGGACGGCCCATGCCGAGCAGGCGCGGTCTGGTAAGATCACTGCACAGCCTCTGCGACGGTTCGAAAGGGGTAGAAGAAGAGGAAGCCGCGAAACTGCGGTAGGCGTGCTGTCGTGTTGCAGTCGCCGTTCTACGACCGAGACCGTCGCCAACAGCCGTAGGAGAGAAGAAGCAAACATGCGAGTCCTGGTAGTCGGGAGCGGCGGCCGCGAACACGCCCTGTGCTGGAAGCTGCGCCAAAGCCCGTTGCTCGACGAGCTGTATTGCGCGCCAGGAAACCCTGGCATTGCCGAAGTGGCGGATGTGGTCTCGATTCAGGCCGAAGAGATCAAGAAGTTGGCCGACTTCGCCGTCGACCTGAAGGTGGATCTGACGATTGTGGGTCCCGAGTTGCCGCTGACTTTGGGCCTCGCCGACGAATTCAGATCGCGGGAGCTTGGCGTCTTCGGCCCTCGCAAGCAAGCTGCCGAGCTCGAGGGATCAAAAGTCTTCGCCAAGGAGTTCATGCAGCGTCACGGGATCCCAACGGCGGATTCCGTCGTCGTTCATGAGCGACGGGAGGCGGAGAAGGCAGCTCGGAAGTTCGGATTTCCTGTCGTTCTCAAGGCCGACGGCCTGGCGGCGGGCAAGGGCGTCCTGATTCCGCAGGACAAGCGGGAACTCGCGGAGGCGCTCGATGCGTTCTTCGTCGAACGGCGATTCGGAGCCAGTGGCGATCGGATCATCGTCGAGCGTCATCTCGTGGGCGAGGAGGTGTCGCTGATTGCTCTGAGTGATGGGCGCAGGTTGCTCCCGTTGGCGACGAGCAAGGATTACAAGCGCTTGCTCGATAACGATTGCGGACCTAACACCGGTGGCATGGGGTCGCACAGTCCCTCGGGAGTACTGAGCGGTCGGCACGCCGGCGACATCATGGAGCGGGTGATGCGACCCGTGGTCTCGGGGATGGCGGAGGAAAACCGGCCTTTCGAGGGCTTTCTCTACGCCGGACTGATCCTCACCGAGGACGGACCACAAGTGCTCGAGTTCAATGTGCGGCTGGGTGACCCGGAAGCACAGAGTATTCTGCTTCGCCTGGAAGACGACCTACTGCCGGTGCTTGCCGAGGGTGCCGCGGGGTTCTTCGAGACTGAGCGGATCCGATTTCGCAAGGAGGCTGCAGTGTGCCTCGTCCTTGCCGCGGCCGGCTATCCAGACAATCCCGTCAAGGGTGATCCGATTCAGACGCTCGCTACCGCCCCGGAGGTCGACGGAGTGGAGATCTTCCACGCCGGTACGGCTCTCGATGGGGGTCAGGTGATTACCGCGGGCGGCCGAGTGCTCAACGTCTGCGCGACCGGCCTGAACTTGCGTGAAGCCTTGCGAAAGGCATATCTGGCTGCGGGGGAAATTCGCTGGCCGGGCGCCGTGTTGCGGAGTGATGTCGGGCGCCGAGTGTTGACGATGATGTCTAGCGAGTCGGCCAGCTAGCGTGAGGCCTTCACATGAAGGACTGAGTTGACAGACGAAAAGGTCAATTGCAACAATGGCGCCAAGCGCTGCAATCAGGGAGTGAGACGGGTGAGGGTTCTCGAACTACAGACGCCGTCCGGCGACGAGCCGAACGAAGGCGGAATGAGGGCGCGCTGTAGCCGGGAGCTCGCCGTACCTGCGAGAGAATCATGAGCTGTCAGGGATGTTCATACACGGGAATCTCGACCGCGATTGAGCATAACTTCGTCGGTGTGCGTTTCCGGGAAGAGACCAATCTCACGCTGTGTGAAAGCGGGGAGGAGATCTACTCGCAAGGCGAAACAGTCGTCGTCGAGCTCGACTCGGGCCCCGCGGTCGGACGCATCGAGCGCTCACCGATGCCGATCTTCAAGCCGTGCCAGAAGTCGAATTCGGGCCGCATTCTGCGTCGCGCCGGAGAGAAAGATCGAGAGCTCCACGAGCGCCAGCTCACGCGTGAGATGAGCGCGAAGCGATTCGCTCAGGAGCGCGTTCACAGCCTGTCCCTGGAGATGAAAGTATCGAAAGTCCAGTTCTCGCTCGATGGAAGCTTGGCCCGCTTTTTCTTCACTGCCGACGGACGAATCGACTTCCGTGAATTAGTGCGGGACTTGTCCGGGCGCTTCTCGGTAAAGGTGCGGATGGTCCAGGTGGGCACTCGCGATGAAGCCGGCCTCATCGGTGGTGTCGGGGTGTGCGGCCGGACGCTCTGTTGTTCAACCTGGCTCAAGGACTTCAGGCCCATCTCGATCCAGATGGCGAAGCGCCAGGGCCTGAGTCTCAATCCTTCGAAGATCTCCGGTCAGTGCGGAAGGCTTCTCTGTTGCCTGGCCTACGAGGACGATCAGTATCAGAAGCCCAAGGCGAAGCAGAGTCCAACACGAGCGAACTGACATGAGTAACAGAAAGCTGATTCGACCCGACCTCTCGGAGATGAAGGGAACCGCCGGTCGCGCGGTGCGCAGGAAACAGACGCCGCCCGAGCAGACGAATGCCGAGGAGTTTTACTACCTGAAGCAGATGGCGGCGCGCACGGCAATGGTCGTCGTGCTGACCGATGGGAGCGAACTGCGCGGCTGGATCGAGTGGTACGACAAGAATGCCATCAAGCTCAACCGCCAGGGTGCGCCCAATCTCCTGCTCCTGAAACACAACATTCGCTACATGTTCAAAGAGGAAGAGCTCAAGCGCCGGCACAAGCGCGCCACCTGAGGGCGGCAGAATCTTCGCAGAAGTCGCTAAACTCCTGTCATGGCTGCGCGCAGCCGAGCTCCAATTCTTGCCGTCACCCAGGGTGACGCTGCCGGCGTCGGCCCGGAGATTCTGGTAGCTCTCGCGGTATCCGAGAGCTCTCGGTATCGACTCCTGCTGGTCGCCGAGGAAGCTGCGCTGTCGCAGGTCTCAGCCGCCGTCTCCGAGACAGCGGGAGTGAGTTTCCACTATCTCACCGGCGCGCCGAGTCGAGACGCATTGGATGAGCAGCCCCCGCATGTCATCTCGGTTCTCGATCCGGTAGCCGAACCTCGACAGGTGCGCTTCGGCCGTTCCGGCGCTGCTGATGCGGCGGGTGCCCTCGCGTGTCTGGACGCCGGGATCCGTTTGGCGCAACAGAATGTAGTGGATGCGCTGGTCACGGCGCCGGTCAGCAAGGCGTCGATCGCCACGCATCATCTGCCGAGCTTTCGCGGCCATACCGACTACCTGGCCGAACGCTGTGGGTTGGAGCGCTACGGGCGCGAGTATCTGATGGCGTTTCTGACATCGGAGCTGCAGGTGGCGCTCCTCACCACGCACGTTCCGCTCGTCGAGGCGGTGAGGAGTGTATCGACCGAGGCCCTGTCGGCCGCTCTTGAGTGTCTGCATCGCCATGCCGGTGGCCGCATCGCCGTCGCCGGCCTCAACCCGCACGCTGGAGAAGGCGGCCTTTTGGGCGGCGAGGAGGCGGACCTCATCCGGCCGGCGGTCGAGGCGGGTCGCACGGCTGGCATCGACGTGGCGGGACCCGAGAGCGCCGACTCGGTGTTCTCGCGCGCCCGTCGCGGTGAGTTCGACTGGGTGCTGGCGTTGTTCCATGATCAGGGCCTGATCGCCGTCAAGACTCTCGCCTTTGGAGGTTCGACGAACTGGACACTCGGACTGCCGTTTCTGCGTACGTCGGTCGATCATGGGACGGGTTTCGAGATCGCCGGTCAGGGTCTCGCCGATGCCACACCCTTGCGGATGGTGTGTGAGACGACGTGCGATCTCGTCTCGGGTCGTCTCCCGAGGCGCCGGGCATGAAGAGGCTTCTTCGTTGACCGGTTTCAACAGGCGTCGGTAGACTGGCAATCTATGTTGTCCCGTGACCTGCTGCGCAGCGATTCCGAGAACGTCAGAGAGAAGATCGCCGCTCGTGGCGCCGACGCGGATCTGGTTGACCGCTGGGTGGAGCTGGATCGCAACCGGCGCCAGCTTCTCGGCGATCTCGAAGAGCTCAAGCGGCGGCGCAACGAAGCGAGCAAGCGAATCGGCGAGCTCAAACGCAAGGGCGAGGACACCGAGGATCTCATCGCCGAAGTGGCCGATCTCAAAGGCCGAGTCACCGGTTTCGAAGCCGAAGTGGCGGCCGTCGACGGTGCGTTGGAGGAAACGGCGCTTTCATTTCCCAACATCGCTCATGAGAGCGTTCCTGCAGGTGTCGATGAAGAGGCCAACCGAGTCGAGCGTGTGGTCGGTGAACCGAGACAATTCTCGTTCGAGTCCAAGGCCCACTGGGATCTTGGACCGGAGCTCGGCATCCTCGACTTCGAGCGCGGTGCCAAAGTTGCGGGAGCACGCTTCACCGCCTACTTCGGAGCCGGGGCGCGGCTGGAGCGAGCACTCATCAACTTCATGCTCGACCTTCATACCAGCCAGCACGGCTATCGAGAGGTGCAGCCGCCGTTCATCGTCAACACGGACGCGCTGATCGGCACCGGTCAGCTCCCAAAGTTCGGAGACGACCTGTTCAAGCTCGAAGGTCACGAGTACTACCTGATTCCCACTGCCGAGGTGCCGGTCACCAATCTTCATCGACAGGAGATTCTCGACGAAGACGAGCTACCCGTGAAGTATGTGGCCTATACGCCGTGCTTCCGCGCCGAGGCCGGCTCCTACGGGCGCGACGTCCGCGGACTGATTCGCCAGCACCAGTTCAACAAGGTCGAGCTGGTTCACTTGACGACGCCAGAGACGAGCTATCAGGCTCTGGAAGAGCTGACAGCGAGTGCCGAGCGCGTTCTCCAGCTTCTCGAGCTTCCGTATCGAGTGGTCTGTTTGTCGACTGGAGATATGGGATTCGGCGCGGCGAAGACCTACGATCTCGAAGTGTGGCTTCCCGGGCAGAATGCCTATCGCGAGATTTCTTCATGCTCGAACTGCGAGGCATTTCAGGCGCGGCGGGCCGGACTCCGATACCGACCGAAGGACGGCGGTAAGCCGCGCTTCCTGCATTCGCTGAACGGGTCGGCGTTAGCGGCCGGACGAACGCTGGTTGCGGTGCTCGAGAACTACCAGTGCGAGGACGGGTCGGTTCTGATACCCGAGGTCTTGCGTCCGTACTTCGGTGGTCTCGAGAAGATCACCGCCGCGTCCTGACACGGTCAACGTAGACTCCGGGCGGCGAGTCGGCTCTCTGTCTTCCTGTCTGATCGTCCTCGAGCAAGGCCTCTTTCGAGCCGCTCCGATAGGATTCTCTGCCAGGAGAGGACTCCAGGTGACGCTGTTCGCTGTCTGGCCGTCCGCGCAAGGTTGGGAGAATGGTCGGCGATCCGACAAAGCCATCACGACAGCTCTTGATAGCGACGGTATTGGGCCTGGCTGCGATGTCAGTGCTCATCCTCCTGGCAATCGAACGCGGATCGATTGGGCGCGTTTCCGGCGATGAGGGTACCTACGTTGCGATGGCCGAGAGCCTGGCGCTCGATTTCGACCTCGAATTCCGGGAAGAAGACGAAGCCCGCGTTTCCGGCGCCCCAGAACCGGGTCGTAGGACGGTCATCCTGCAGCGAACGCAGCGCGGCATCTCTTACTCGAAACCCTTCGTGCCTGCCTTGGTTG
The DNA here is from genome assembly GCA_029863825.1 of Acidobacteriota bacterium. Lineage (GTDB taxonomy): Bacteria > Acidobacteriota > Thermoanaerobaculia > Multivoradales > JAHEKO01 > JAOTUP01. The sequence continues at coordinate 17,654 of JAOTUP010000001.1, forward strand.
CGGCGCCGTTCTTTGCGCTTGTCGGAGCACGCGGACTGATCGTTGCCAACGTGTTGGTGCTGGCTGCCGCTCTGGTCGCGCTGTGGCTCTATTTGAGACGCCTCGGTGGCAGCGGCGCATCGGCCTTGACGCTCGTCACCTTTGCCGCCAGCGGTTCGCTGTTGCCATATGTTGTGTGGCAGACGAGTGATCTCCTGCAGGCGTGCCTGGCGCTCACCGGCCTGACGCTGTGCCTCGGCCGTCTGCGCAAGCCGATCTCGGCGGATCGGAGCTCCGATCTTCTCGATCAAAACTGGTCGCTGTGGCTGGGCGCCGCACTTCTCGGCGTGCTCGTTGCCCTGCGGCCACCCAACATTTTCATCGCCGGGATCGCACCGCTCGCCCTGATCGCCTCCGGCAGGCGACGCCACGGCGCCGGAGTAGCGACGGCAATGGTCCTCACTCTTCTTGCCGTCGGCGGCGTCGGGTTGCTCGTCTTCGACAGCGCCATGCCTTACAAAGCCGAGCGCGCGACTTTCAACTCCCAGACCGGCTACCCTGCCGGGGATGACGTCGAGACGGTTTCGACTCAGTTTGAGGCCGGGCGCGCGACGTCGAGCCTGGGCGTTGTGCCGGATTGGAAACCCAGAGTCTCCGCCTACTCGTCTCTCTACTTCCTGATCGGGCGCCACACCGGGGCGCTGATCTATTTCCCGGCGCTTTTCTTTCTGTTGTGGACAGTCGTCCGTTCGCCTGATCGAACGAGCCTGTTGGTTCTGGGCGGCGTCATTGCCGCCAGCACCTTCTTTCTTGTGTGGTTACCGTTCAACTACTTCGGTGGAGGGAGCTGCATCGGGAATCGCTACTTTCTGGCGAGCTACGCGGCGCTGCCGCTGGCCCTTCGAAGGCCGCTGGGGCGATGGAGCCTGGTGGGCTGCTGGCTTCTCGCCGCGGTCGTCGCTTCCTCTGCAGTCACTTCCGAGCGAATAACGCCGATCGAGGGACGCACGAGTCAGAGTCACGCTCACGCCGGCATCTTTCGATGGCTTCCGTATGAAACGACAGCCTCAGATCTCGAAGGGAGTCGCGACCATTACTTCGGCAAGGACTTTGTTCGCACGGTCGATCCGTTCATTGGCGCCGGCGAGTGGATCTTCGAGCTGCAGAGCGACCGGCCGGCGGCCGAGATCGCGCTCGCCAACCTCGAGCGCGAGGAAGCGGTGCGCTTCTTGGTCCACTCTGCGGCCCCGAGCATCGAACTGGAGTACTCGGACTACGGACAGAAGGTGTCCGTCGTGCTCGAGAAGCCGCTCGGTCTCAGAGGGGTTGTCGAACTCGCGCCAACACCACCGATTCGGTACCATCCGCTCTGGTTTCGCAACCTCTGGGACCATGGCAAGCCCTACTGGGTGCGCGTCTTCCGAGTCGGGCTGCGGTCCGTGGACGGCTTGCCGGCGGCCGCAACGATTCGCTTCCTTGGACGCGAGAAGTTCCCACCGGACCTCTTCGAGCGGACCGTCCTGGCGGCGGAGCTGCCGGATTCGGTCGTGGCGGGTTCGGTCTCGAGAGTCACGATCCGCGCGCGTAATCAGAGCCGCGGCGCGTGGCGATCGGAGGGTCTGTTTCCCGTCTTCTTGAGCTACACGCTTGAGCCGCTGAAGAACGGCCGCAGTGAGGTAGAGGAAGGGCAACGGAATCCTCTGGGAGGTGCGATCAGGCCGACTGCGGAGCTTGCGCTACCGCTCGAGATTCGCTGGCCGTGGAAACCGGGCTCGTATCGGGTGAAAGTGGATCTGGTGGCCGAGGGCGTGGCTTGGTTCGAGAGCATGGTCGGCGCTCCGCTGGTGGAAGGCACTGTGAACGTCGTGGGCCAAGAGAGCGAGGAAGCCGGTGGCGCATGAATTACGCCCTGCGCGCGCAGTAGGTCCGAGTCTCCACGGATGGTGGGGGGTGACGTGTACGAAACGCTGATCTGGCTGGTGCCGATCTCGGTCGCTCTTGCCGGACTGTGGTGGCCGCGGGCCGGGCTCCTGGTCTTGGCGGCAACCTTGCCTCTTTTCGGAGCCCCGCCAGGCGGACCGTATCTTGGAGCTCTGGATGTCGCTGCCCTGGCTGCCATCGGTACCGGCTTGCGAGCGGGACGCAGCCGGCGCAGCTCGCTCGACGTCGGAGTACTGGCGGTTGTCGTCGTCACGCTGGCGGCGTTCTTTCCGCTTGCTTACAGGCCGCCGGACTGGTCACCCGGGACTCTCTTCAAGCTCATGACCATGCTTCCGGGCGTCGAGAGCTGGTCGAGCCTCTATACATGGAGGGCTGTCGCGAACGTGCTGCTGGGAATCGGCCTCTATCTGTCCGTCAAGCGAGCGTTCGGACGCACGTCGCCGCTGGCATTGGGACGGGCTCTTGGTGTCGGACTGCTGGCGGTGCTGGGTCTCGGGTTCTTCGAGCTCGCAGGATGGATCGATCTCTCGGGCTATCGGCCGATAGGTTTGGCGATCTTCGACCAGCGATTTCATTCGCTCTTCTTTCACTCGGGATGGATGGCCGAGTTCGTAGTGCTGGCGACGCCGGTTGCCGTCGGGGCATGGGCGAGCGGGACACGCGCAAAACCGCGAGTTGCCGCAGCTCTGGCGTTTCTGGCACTGACGGCCGTTCTCCTCAGTGGGCAACGGGGCGCCTGGTTTGCAGCCCTTTTTCAAGTGGTGATAGTGGCGGCCGTCCTGGGTCGCTCATTGCTTCACGGGCGGCGTCGCTGGCGTTTCGCGGCCGCTGGCGTGACGACGATGGCGGTCCTGGTGCTGGGCGTCGTGCTGGCGCGACCGGAGGTGGGTTCGTCGCTCGAAGAGCGGTTGGGAAACGCGACGAAGAACCTCTCCAACCGGACGTTTGTCTGGAGAGCAGCGCTCGATATGGCCGGCGATCGCCCGCTCTTGGGCTGGGGAGCCGGGAGCTTTTCGCCGGTACTGGATCTGGAAGTCCTGCCTGAAAGCTCCCAGGACTCGCGAGTTCCGGGCCGAGCGACGCTGGGACACCATCACGGCTGGCTCACGGCTCATAGCACGTACCTGATGTTCCTGGCGGAACGTGGAGCTCTGGGGCTGGCCAGTCTTTTGTTGGTCGGGTGGCTCGCGGTGACGATCTCCGGGCGAGTCGTGCGTGACGACGCCTCGGCGTCGAGGGCTCTAGCTCTCGGACTTCTCATCAGTGCGGCGGGCTTTGCGATGTACGGAGTGGTTCAGTACCTCTTCTTCCCGCGGGCAAACGCCTTTCTCGTCTGGCTGCTCCTCGGCTCGGTGGCGACGCTCGACCCCGGTGTCACCGGACGCAAGGCGGTGCGGATCGGCCAAGCACTCATCGCGGCGGCGCTCATCTTGCTGCCGTTGAGAGCCTTGGCGTGGGAACCGGCTCCGGCGCGGAGCGAGCAGAGCTTCGGCTTTCATCCCCCCGAGCACGGGGCGCAGAAGGCGACGCATCAGTGGACCTCGGCGCGTCGCGCGGTCCGGCGTCTGGCGTGGGAGGATCAGGTTCTTCAGCTTGCGGTGGCCAACGGTCATCCGAAGGCCTCTGTCGAGCCGGTTCTGGTGGAAGTGCTGGTCGATGGAGCGGTGGTCAAGCAGTGTGTTGCCGGTGAGGGATGGCAGAAGCTGGGGATCTACCTGGGACCGCCGACCAAAGACGCAGTGCTTCTCGAGATTGCGGTGAGCCGGACCTTCCGACCGTTCAGCGACTACCGGCGCTTCCCGGACCTTCCCGCGTCGCGCGATATTCGCCGACTCGGGATTGCCGTCGGCGAGATCTCCTGGACCAGCGCTCCGCAGACGATCGAGATTCCGGTGCCGAACTCGGAATGAGCGCGCCGTATACTCTGCCCTGAGCGGAGGGGTGGCAGAGTGGTCGAATGCACCGGTCTTGAAAACCGGCGACCCTTCACGGGGTCCGCGGGTTCGAATCCCGCCCCCTCCGCCACGACATGCGATGGCTAGCGGTAGAATCGTTGTCGTCGAACTGTGATGTTCGGAGCGTGGTCGGGATTCGAACCCGAGCGTCCCGAGCGCTTGTCGCGAGGGCGCCAGAAAGCACGTCGAACCGAAGGTCGCGCCGCGGCCTTCGAATCCCGCCCCCTCCGCCACGACATGCGATGGCTAGCGGTAGAATCGTTGTCATCAAACTGTGATGTTCGGAGCGTGGTCAGGATTCGAACCCGAGCGTCCCGAGCGCTTGTCGCGAGGGCGCCAGCAAGCACGTCGAACCGAAGGTCGCGCAGCGGCCTTCGAATCCCGCCCCCTCCGCCACGACATGCGATGGCTAGCGGTAGAATCGTTGTCATCAAACTGTGATGTTCGGAGCGTGGTCGGTATTCGAACCCGAGCGTCCCGAGCGCTTGTCGCGAGGGCGCCAGCAAGCACGTCGAACCGAAGGTCGCGCAGCGGCCTTCGAATCCCGCCCCCTCCGCCAGACCGTACGGGATTCGAACCCGCCGTCTGCAAGAGCCGTGACCACATGAGCGCGCTCATGCTCGCAAGCAGTCTCACGTCGACAGTTGAAGATCTGGCCCCCTTATGGCCCCACTCGCCGGGGACGGTGAGTCTCTGAAGGACGACTGGATGGACTGAGCCGGCGGAGTTTTTCGCGGGTCCTGACGTATACTCTCGGCCTCGATCGAGCGGGTTCACGAGCTGTGTCGATGGTCGGTGGTCACCGCCCGTGTGGAGTCACGGCTTTCTCATGCCTTGCGATCGATCGATGTCGCAGCCATGACGTATCTCAATCTCGTTTCGCTTCTCGGCTGGGTCGTGCTGTGCGGCCTGGCGTGGCTCATCGGCGGCGTCAAGCGGCCGCTACCGTGGCGGACGGTCCTGGGCTCGACGGCGCTCACTTTCGGCCTCGGAGCGGTGGTATTCCTGGTGCCGTTCAGCCGCCGACTCCTCCTGGTGCTGAACGAGATCATCCTCGTCGGTTTGGGGAGCAGCGCCAAGGGCGCCGTGTTTCTCCTCGGGCCGCTGGCCTTGAGCCCGGGGCAGAGCACTGCTGGCGGTGAGCCGTCGATCGGGTTCGTGCTCGCCGCACAGGTGCTGCCGGCGGTGATCTTCTTTGCCGCGTTGATGGGTGTTTTTCACCACCTCGGCCTCATCGAGCCGGTGGTGCGTTTCTTCGGTCGCATTTTTCACCGCACCCTGGAGCTTTCGGGTGCCGAGGCGCTGACCGGCTCGGTCCATATGTTTTTCGGCGTCGAGACCGCAGCCGCGGTGCGGCCGTACCTCGGGACGATGACTCGCTCGGAGCTGCTCGTGGTGTTGGCGTCGAACCTGTCGACGGTCGCTTCGACAACGCTTGCCGTCTACGTGATCTTCTTGCGCGATGTCTTCCCGCAGATTGCCGGCCACTTGGTGTCGGCATCACTTCTGTCGATACCCTGCTCGGTCCTGGCAGCAAAGCTCATGCTGCCGGAAACGGGTGTGCCCGAAACGCGAGGTGCGGTGCCGGAGATGGCGCGCGCCGAAAAGCACGGGAGTGTCATGGGAGCGCTGGCTGCCGGCGCTTGGGACGGACTCAAGGTGGCGGCGGGGATCACCACGATTCTGATCGCTATTCTCGGCCTGGTCGGGGTGATCGATGTGATCCTGGCTTCGGCCGGTCGGCTCGTGCTTACCGATGCCGAACCCCTGAGCCTGGCGCGCCTCCTCGGGTGGGGTTTCATGCCGTTGGCCTGGCTCCTGGGGATCGAGCAGGGCGATTTCGCCCTCGCCGGTCGCCTGCTGGGTCAGCGTCTCGTCCTGACAGAGGTGGTGAGCTATCAGGAGCTCGGCGTCCTGGCGGCGGAGAACCGGTTTTCCCCGCGAACGCTTTTGGTGTTGTCGTACGCGCTCTGCGGCTTCGCGCACGTCGGCGGCATGGGGATTGCGGTAGGCGGCTTCGGAGCGCTGGCGCCGGAACGTCTCGACGATCTGGCAGGGCTCGGCCTGCGGGCGTTGGCGGCTGCCACACTGGCGACGCTCTTGACCGGGTGTGTCGCCGGCGTCTTCTACCACGGGCAGAGCGGTCTTCTCGGGCTGTAAGGGCAGGGGATGAGAGGCATGGGAGCGAAACGAGGAAGTCCAGCCGACACTCCACCCACGGTCGAGGAACTCTTCGACCTGGCGAGTTGCGTCGCCCTGGTGACCGGCGCCGGACGCGGCATCGGTGCCGCTATCGCCCGGCGCTTCGGCGAGGCTGGAGCGGCGGTTGCGGTGCACTACAGGTCGAGCGCCGACGGTGCCCAGGCTCTTGTCGATGGTCTTTGCCGTGATGGCGGTCGAGCCGTAGCGCTGGCCGCCGAGCTCACCGACGGTCGGCAGGTCGAGCATCTCGTGGCGCAGGTCGTGGAGCATCTCGGCCGCCTCGACATCCTCATCAACAATGCAGGCATCTACCCGCTGAGCCTGCTGACCGAGATGGCTGAGACGGAATGGGATGCGGTGATCGACGCCAATCTGAAGAGTGTCTTTCTGGCAACGCAGGCAGCGGCGCGCATCATGATCGCTCAAGGCGAGGGCGGAGCTATCGTCAACGTGGCCTCAGTCGAAGGCCTGTCACCCGCACCGGCTCACAGCCACTACACCTCGGCCAAGGCGGGTGTCCTGATGCACACCCGCTCAGCAGCGCTCGAGCTGGGATCCGAGAACATTCGCGTGAACGCCGTGTCGCCGGGGCTCATCTGGCGACAGGGTCTCGAAGAGGAGTGGCCCGAGGGCGTGCAGCGATGGCGCGACACGGCGCCGCTCGGTCGCCTCGGTCGGCCGGAAGAGGTGGCAGATGCGTGCCTGTTTCTGGCGTCTCCGGCAGCGCGATGGATCACCGGAACGACGCTGCTGGTCGACGGCGGCGTGCTTGCGCGTCCGGTGTTCTAGGTCGTTGAGCGGTGAACAGAGAGATGCTGACCGGACGAACGATTGTGGTGACGGGCGCGGGCCAGGGCATCGGCTGCGGCATTGCGTGCGCCGTGGCGGAGGCGGGCGGTCGCGTGGTGGCGACGGACCTGGATCTGGCTGCCGCCGAGGACACGATGCGTAGGGTCGAAGAGCTCGGTGGCAGCGGGACAGTGCATGCTGTCGACGTGACTGATCACACAGCGGTGTCGCAAGTGATCGATGACACCGTGAAGACCGTCGGCCAGCTCGACGGTTGGGTCAACAACGCCGGTGTCTTGCGCATGGGGCCGGCGCTCGAGGACGGGAGCGAGGCCGAGGACTGGGCGGCGCAGTTCGATGTCAACGCGCGCGCCGTCCTCACCTGCTCGCGACTGGCAGCGCGGCAGATGGTGGCGCAGGGATCAGGCGGAGCGATTGTCAACGTGGCGTCGAATGCCGGGAAAGTCGGGTATCCCAACATGGCGGTCTACAACGCCAGCAAGGCAGCGGTCATCAGCCTGACGCGCTCACTGGCGGCGGAGTGGGCCGAGCACGGAATCAATTGCAACGCGGTGTGCCCGGGAGGGGTCGACACGCCGATGCTCTCTCAGGTGGCGGGTTGGATCGGTGAGCGGGAAGGCGTGGATCCGGCGGAGCTCCTGCCGCTGATGAGACCGGCCCAACTCGGACGTCACATTCAGCCGATCGAGGTCGGACGGGTGGTTGCCTTTCTCCTCTCCGAGAGCGCGACGATCATTCGCGGTCAGTCGATCAACGTCGACGGCGGGGATACGCCGTATTAGCGACCGGCAGCAGCACGTTGCAGTCGGATTTCGGGAGCGGTCCACAGTCGAGAATCTCGCGCTGCCGCTCGAGTCTGATGTTGCACTTCCACTCGAGACAGGAGACAGTCGACGCGTCGAAAGGCAAGAGGCGGATGAGCGATAAAGACACCTGTCAGCCTGATCGTGTCTCCGACCAAGACTGCGACGGCATTGAGGAAGGCGACACGGCACCCCCGAAGTGGTCGTTGTGGACCCTCGGGGGTGTCGTTGTCTTCGCGGTCGCCTCCTGGTTCGCATTTCACACCTGCGGCCGGGCGGAAGATCCGGTCGCGGAGTACGAACCTGCAGTTGAGACGCCGGCCGACTCTGTGGCCGATCTCGACGCGCGGGGTCTGACTGAGGAAGATCTCATCCGCATGAGTAACGACTCCGAGATGCTGCGGACGGGACGCGAGGTCTACGAACACCTCTGCCAGGTATGCCACCTGTCGCAGGGTCAAGGTCTCGTCGGGCCGAACCTCACGGACGATTACTGGATTCACGGCGGTCGGGCCGTAGATATTCACAACACGATCGTCATGGGTGTCGTCGACAAGGGCATGGCGGCTTGGGGCCGACAGCTCGGATCCGAGCGCGTCGACGCGGTTGTTGCTCACTTGTTGACCTGGCGTGGAAAGAACATCGAAGGCAAGGAACCGCAAGGCGAGATCTGGAAGCCGCGGGACGAGGGTGAAGCGCCAGAAGAGGTCGAGGGCTTGGGAGAGGGGAATGCCGACAGCGATTCTGGAAACCAAGCGGTTGAGTGATGAATCGGAGATTCTTGAACAAGCTGCGGAGATGACGTGAGCGAGAAGACCGCCGGAGCCAGGCCGGGTTGTCGGGTGCGACACATCTAGCGAGAGCAACTCCGGAGAAGGCGAGGAAACGTGGACCACTTGAAGATCCGAGACGCCGCTCTCGACGACGCCACGGTTATCGCCGAGATCTACAACGAGTCGATTGCCGCTGGCGACTCGACGATGATCGACGAGGCGAAGACCGCAGAGTCGATCTGCCGGCAGATGTCGGCGTTCGGCTCACGCGAGTGCTTCCTCCTGCTCGAGCGAGACGGCGGTGTGGTGGGCTGGGCGGTCATCAAGCGGTATAGCAACCGCTCGGGCTATCGCTATGCCTGCGAGACCTCGACATTCCTTCGTCGAAGCGAGGTTCGAAAAGGTCTGGGCACCCACCTCGCGCGAGCGGTGATCGAGCGCTGCAAGGTGTACGCGTACCATCATCTCGTGGCACGGGTTTTTGCCGACAACGCGGCAAGCATCGAGTTTCACAAGCACGTGGGGTACGAGCTTGTCGGCATTCAGCGGGAGATTGGGTTCAAGAATGGGCACCGGAAGGATGTCGCCGTGATGCAGCTTGTTCTGGACGATGAGTCGCAGTCTGTCCCGGGAGACGTGAGCTAAGGCGCTCTTGCGGCACCGCCCGGGTCAGTTGATATAGCCGAGCGCCTTGAGGTGCCGTCGCCTCACTTCGAGCTCCGCCGGAGTCAGGTCGTCCGCAGAGTCCACGTCTTCGACAGTTGGGGCAGGTGGTGTGTCTGCCGGCCGTATGGACGGATTGCTCCAGAAGGCGAACGCCTCGGTCGGAGTGTCGCTCTCCGCGCCGAGTTCGAGAGTGTCGACACACAGCTCGATCCACTGCAAGGCGAAGGAATCGAGAGCGAGAGTCTTTTCTTGCCATCTCCGGCCAGACAGATCGATGGTGTCTTCAAAGAGGCTCACCCAGTCCGTGGAAGCCTGAGGCCGAAGGCGCATGTGGAAACGCGCTGCGTATTCTGTACGCCCGGCGCTCGCTACGCGGCGCCGGTCGACACCGTAGGAGACCGTGAGCTGCGGTCGCAGCGGCAGCAGAAGCTCCCGGCAGTCGTTGTTGTCGACGAGGACCGTGCGCGTGGTCCGCTCCAGCATCTCCTCACGCAATGCGCCACGAGGCGCGAAGCCGTACGTCCAGCGGTCGACGTGACGCTGATCGGGCCGAGGGCGTACCGGCATGGCATCTGGTCGGGGCAGAGCCGCTAATTGCGGACAGTGATCGAACGGATACCGGCTGGGACGCACCGGATCGAAAGGCGGCACCCACTGCCATACGGTTTCTCCCTTGCGATTCACTTCGAAGGCGCGGCCACCACGCGAAGAGCCGATCAGGACGTTGCCGTTGACGAGAGGCTGCTCCACTCCCTGGGTCGGTGAATAGAAGCCGTCGGCCGTGAATTCCCAGACAAGAGAGCCTTGGGCGGGATCGATCTCGAGAATCCGGCTGCGGCGGTACCGATAGGAGTTCCGATAGCCGTTGTCGAAGATCAGGATGTGGCCATGGCCAGGGTAATTCTGGGGAATAAGGAGTGCCTCGTGCTGCAGATCGAGATCCACGCCATACGACCAGACGACCTCTCCGGAGGTTCTGTCGAGAACGAAGATCTCGTTCAGGTTTCGGGCGCTGATGAGAAGGTTTCCCGGTCGAAAGCGCTCGTCGCCACCTCGGAACCGATCGTTGACAGGGATTTCCTGGAGAGAGTTGATGTGGGTCACATCGCCACGGTCGGCCTCGTATTCGTCGATGAACCGAGCGAGGTGCGTACCCGCCGACCATTTCCAGCGGATCTGCCCGTCGCTGTCGACCTCCCAGATCTCGTCAGTCGCGCTGCCGTTGGGCAGCACCGGAAAGAGCGTATTGCCATTTTCGAGCCGGATGACATCGTGATGCGGCAACCCGTCTTCGACCTCGAATCGCCAGGTGAGGTTCCCGGCCCAGTCGTATTCGACGATGGCGCGATCGAGCGCCAGGCCGAGAAGGGACCCATCAGTGAGAAGTCGGACGCGGGATTTGACTCGTGCCCCTGGCCATGAGTGGACGATGCGTCCGTTCATGTCGATGAGTGTCGGTCGTCGGGCACCGTGAAGGACGAGAGTGTAACCGTTGTCCGCCTTCTCCGGATCGTAGGTCGTGACCCATGAGCGAGGATCGTCCGCGGCAAACTGCTGCTCGTCGGCCGAGTCGCCTGCCGACGCACCTGTTGTGTCGCGAGTTCTTGAGGGACCGCAGCAGAGGAGGGTGACGGCCGGCAGAGCGATGAGAAGAACGGAAATCCGGCCGCGGGCGAAGTGTAATGAAGCTGCGGACATCACGAGGACAACCACACGAGCTACGGGAGGCGCCGGACTGTCGAGATCTCCACGGGCTCGAGCAGCATCTGTCCATCAGCCTCACGCCGGTGAATCGCCTTCACAACGTCCATCCCTTCGACGACGCGCCCGAAAGCGGCAAACCCTTGACCATCGCTGTTGCGTGCGCCGGCGAAGTCGAGCTCGGGTTGGTCACCAACGCAGATAAAGAACTCCGACGATGCGGTGCCCGGTTCGAGGCGTGCCATCGACAGCACGCCATCGAGGTGGTGAATGCCGGTGTCGCGAGTGGTTTCGTGCGCGATCGGGGGCGTCGATGAATCGGCATCGAAGCCGAGACCGCCCTGAATGACCTCGATCTTGACCTCATTGTCGGGTTGGTTGTTCATCCGCACGACGCGGTAGAAGTGAGCTCCGGTGAAGAGCTCCTGATCCACATGGGTGAGAAAATTCGCCGCCGTGGCGGGTGCTGCGGTCTCGTAGATCTCGACGACGATGTCACCGAGATCGCTCCGCAAGAGCACGCGTGGATAAGTCTGTGCCGAGGTCGCGGCTGCGAGGTGCGTCACAGCAAAGAAAAGAGAGACGAGTACTGCAGCTCGCGGCGCCGGCCGTCCGAGACGTCGAGAGGGCGCGGCGTTCACATGGCTTGGCGAGGGCAGATCGCCGCTCGTCGCAGCGTGCGGGCTGCGATTCTCAATCGAGATAACCGAGCGCCTTGAGACGATCGCGTTCTTTCTCGTCAATGACTGCCTCTTCCTGGTCTTCGACTTTGGTCGGGTCGTTGTCGATCCACGATAGTACCTGCGAGCGCAACCAGTCGATCTCGATGTCCGGCTGTCCGGCCAGGTTGACCTGCTCCCGCGGGTCGCTGGCGAGGTCGAACACGTATTCGCCGTCCCGGGTGCGCCCGGTTCCTTCTCCCTGTCCCCACTGAGTGCCTCCGCGAGGAGCCCAAATGTACTTCAGATTGCCGGATCTGGCGAGGAAGATTCCGCCCTTGATGCTGGATGCGGCGACGAATCGCACGTGCCCGGGGTCGACGAGTGACGTACACGACTCGATCTCGGGCCACAGCGACCGACCGTTCCAGGTCTCTGTGTCGGAATCTCCGAGGAGAGCCCGCAGCGTGTAGTGGATGTCGAGATGGTCACTTGGCGTGTCGAGCCGGCATGGCGAGAGTCGATTGGGCCACCAGAAGACTGCCGGGATATGGATTTGCTCTTCGTACAGCGTGTATCCGTGGAGCACGCCGCCGTGCTCGAAGAGCTCGTCGCCATGATCCGAGGTGGCTATGAACAGGGTTTCATCGGGCTCGTACCGTGCTTCAAGCTCGCGCAAGAGCTCGGCGATGAGATCGTCGTTGTAGCGTACCGACGCGGCGTAGAGAGCGCGCAACCGCGCCCGATCTTCATCGGTCGCCTCCAGGCGACCTTGCTTGATGTCGCGAAGGATCGCCGTCGAGCCGCTGATGTTGGATTCGATGCCGGCCGTAAAGAGCTGCTCGAGTGAAGGTGGCGGTGCGTACGGGTTGTGGGGATGGAGCGTCTGGGCATAGATGAAGACCGGCTCCTCGGGAGAGAGGGCGTCGAGCCAGTCGAGCATCGCGCGGTGCACCTGCTCCGCGTTGTCGCTGTAGCCGGATGCCCCGAACCCGTGCGCGACGACCTCATCGGCGACGTGATCGAAGCCGCGATCGGTGCCGTACAGTGCCGACGCGAGGCCGTTCCCGGAAAACAGGCCAGTGCGGTACCCGGACTGCCTGAAACTCTCCGCCAACGTCAACTCTCCGCCAGGTTGCAGCTTCCAGCCGCCGTCGTAGCGAGGGGTACGGCCGAGAAACAGCGACTTGATAGAAGGGAAGGTATTCGGTGCGACCGAGTAGTGGTTCAACAGCGTCACACCGCCTTCGGCTAAACGGTCGAGGGTCGGGCTCACGCCCGGTGGTCCGCCGAGGTGACCCAGATGGTCTGCCCGCAGGGCGTCCATGACGTAGACGAGCACGAGTTTCGGTCGCCGTGACACTTGAGTTGCTGGCACTGGCAAGGCGATGGGTTGCACCAGTGTCGGACGTTGCCAGCGACCGGAGGGGCCGTCGCCAAAGGATGCAAACCGTAGCCGCACGAGACCTTCCCCGAGATCGACGCGAAGCGAACGGGTGCCACGGAGACGGTTCCAGAATCCCGGCCGCCAGCCGAAGATCTTCGTCGGATCGCTGCCCTGGCGCTCGATCCACAGCTCGAATCGCTGTTGGGGATGAGCTCCTGCGGGAGGCTCGAAGGACGTCTCGAACATGGTTCCGCTGTCAGTCATCAGGACATAGTCAGCGAGTGAATAACCGGATTGGACGATGGACGAGTCGTCGGCCTCGACCTTGCCACCAGGCGCCACATGGCGAAAACCCGCGGTACGAACGGCGATTTGCGTGTCGGCCGAGAGTTCGAGCTCGATAAGGAATCGTCCGAGCGGGAGATCCGTGGGCAGTTCGATTTCGAGAGGAAACGCAAGAGCCGTGCGGCCTGTCGAGCGTCCGCCGACAACGGCCTCTATCCAGGCATTCGAGGGAGACTTCAGAATCTCGCCATCGATGACCAAGCGGCGCGAGAGGTCGGAGATTCGGACACCTTCGAGACGGGGCGACGGAGTGACAGAAACCAGGAGTACTTCACCCTCTCGCTTCCACGGCCACCAGCCACTGACGAAGCGATTCCCGTCTACAGCAGGGGGCGGCGCGACTTGTCGACTCTCGATCAGAATGTCGGGACGCCGGCCAGAGGATACGAGGGGTTCAACCACCGTACGCGCGGAGTCATTGTCACACGCGGTGAACAGCACGATGAGCAGAGAGGCAACGAGCGTGTCACCTCTCCTCACGCATCGCCTCCACTCTGCCATCGAGATCGCATCACCTGATGTCATTGCAGATAGCCGAGGGCCCGGAGTGCTTGCTCGGTGTCGGAAGTGGGTGATCGGGACCCGGGCTCGGCGACGAGAGTCCACCTCTTTTGCGCTAAATCCCCGGCTAAACGCTTGGTGAGCTCCGCGCGCTCTGAGGAGATATCGTGAGTAGCCGTCGCGTCCTTCGAGAGGTCGAAGAGCTCTGTCCGTCGCAAAGAGATGCCTCTGACCTTGAACGAAAGGCAGCGGCTGTCGTTGCCCCATCCGAGCCAGAGAGGAACATCGCAGCCACTGGTCGACAGGCGAACGCGGTGAGAAGAGCTGGTCGGCCCGAGTTGTAGACGCTTCGGCGTCCAGTCGGTTCCGACGATGAAGGCCTCGTCGTCTCTGCCGTCGATCGCCATCGTAATCTCTCGTGGCTCGCCAAAGCTGACCAGCTCGAGGTCCACGGTCGCTGCAGCGGTGTCGAAAACAGCCTCCTTGGCGACCCAGGTGCCGTCCGCTTCGGATAGACGCTCAGCCACGACGTATTGAAGGAGCTGTCCGTCTTCGAGCGTAAACAGTGCCTGCTGCTGCTCCAGATCGACCATTTCGGCGAACGCTGGCACCGGCGTGAGCTTGCCCGAAGCCGAAAAGAGGGGCACCAGGCTGCGCCCGGAGATCGGCTCTGGAGAAGGGATTCCAGCGAGCTCGTAGAGGGTCGGCGCCACGTCGATCAGGCGAACCAGGTCGCCGACTCGGGTCCCGGAGAGCTTGGAGGGATGCAGAATGAGAAGCGGCACGCGCAGGGTCTCGGGGTAGACCTGCGAGTGGCTCAAGCGACCGTGCTCGAAGAACTCCTCGCCGTGGTCGGAGGTGATGATAATGGTGACTTCGTCCCTGAGTCCCAGCAGATCGAGCTCGGCGAAAAAGCTCTCGAGGACCGAATCGACGTAGCGCACCGTCCCGTCGTAGAGCTCGTGGTAGCGAGCAACGGTGTCGGCGGACACCTCTCGCCGGCGCATATTGATGTCGCGCAGGTAACCACCCTCCGAGGGAGGAAGATCCGCGGAGTCGGTCGACAGATGCAGCGGGCGAAAAGGCTCAGGCGGGTCGTAAGGATCATGGATGGCGTAGGAGTGCAAGAAGAGGAAGAACCGCTCGTCCGATTCCAGAGAACGCAAGAAGTCGAGGCCGCGTTCGAAGGTCTTCTCGATGTCCGTGTCCGAACTGATTTGGCGATCGACGAACTCGTCGAAACCGCGATTGAAGCCGAGGTCGGTGCAGACGTATCCTCCTTCAGTGTGGCCTGCGGTGCGAAAACCGTGACGGCGAAAGTGCTCCGGCAGCGTGTCGATCTCGAGTGACAACACACTGGACGGCACGTAGACGCCGTGCTCGCGCGGATAGAGGCCGGTGAAGATCGAAACGTGTGAAACGAGGGTTGAGGGATACTGAGCCAGCGCGTTCTCGAAAAGGACACCCCGGGACGCGAATTCATCGAGGAAAGGGCTGGTGTCGTGGGCGGCGCTGTAGGCTCCGAGGTGATCCGCACCGAGGGTGTCGAGCGAGATCAACACGTAGCCTCTGGTCGGCGGAAGGGAGATGCCCGGCGCGTCTTCGGCAGCGCGGGGAGAGCACGCGACGATGTGCAGGAAAAGCGGCAGAAGGAACAGTTTCTGGAGTGCGAAACGCATGTTGATTGGAGCCTCGAGTCGGTGGTCATGCTACTACCGCGAGAGGGTGTGAAGCGACCGTCATCGACACGCACCGCGTCGCCATCGCATGAGGTGATTCCGACGCTACGGCGCCTGGGCGCGAGCCGTCGTCGAGACCGATATGTCCTGGGGACGCCGAACAACCTGCGAACTTCGGGAATCTCGGCTACGTAGTGGACTGTTGAAGAGGGGGCGAGAGGGCAGGTATCTCGATGTTGGAAGACAGTTACACATGGAGCCGATTCGCCGGCGACAAGCCGAAGGCGCTTGGCGTTCATCTCGGACACGTCCCGTACATCGAGCCCGAGGACGAGAGCGGCAAGCGCCGAATGCGGCTTGCGATCGCTCTCGCCGCGATGTTCCATCTGGTCTTCTTCATCGTCCAGCTGCCTGCCGGCAGCAAGGTGCTGGAGGTCAGGTCCAACCCGAGCAAGGTGTTCGTCGTGGAACAGGTCCGCTTCAAGGCGCCGCCGCCGGAGGCGCAGCAGCAGATTCCGAAGCAGAAAGAGAAGAAGCGAGTCATCCCCATCCCGGACCCGACGCCGGAAGAGCCGGAGCCGATTCTGGTCGACGAGGTGGAGGTGCCGGATCTCGAGTATCTGATCGGTGATGTTGTGTTCGGTATTCCCGAAGGCCCTCCGGATCCGTACGGGTTGGGAGGCGAAGGCCCGGTTCGTCTCGGTTCCGACATCACGGCGCCTGTCAAGATTCACTATCCGTCGCCGAGATATACAGAGGAAGGCCGGCAGGCGCGGATCACCGGAGTCGTGATTCTCGAAGTGGTCATCGATCGCGAAGGAAACGTTGTCGGTGTCAAGGTACTCAAGGGTTTGCCGATGGGCCTCACCGAGTCGGCGGTCGAGACGGCAAGAGAGTGGAAGTTCAAGCCGGCCTTGCGCGGCGGCGAGCCGGTTGCTGTGTTCTTGAACCTGACAATCAGGTTTTCTTTGCAGTAGTGCTCTGAACGGCAACTTCCAAAGAGCGGGCAGATCGGGTGGGAGCTCTTGGCCAGCGGCCTTGCACCAGGAGATTAGTGAGACGGTCAGGCTGAGGTATCAGTCGACAGCGTAGTACTTGGCCAAGACACCCCGGCCGGAGAATCGCCGGGCCAGCGCCTCCTGCGAGGCATGTCTGCCCGTGCGGTATCTCCATCTGGCGAATGTGCTGATGGGAGTGATGATCGTCTTGTAGAAAGAATCAAGCTTCGATGCTCGCTTCAAGAGTGCCTTGCCCTGACGTTCCGTGGCTCCGGGGTACAGATACCAGAAGAGGGACATCCCCAAGCCGAAGGCAAAGCAAAAGTCGGCACTCTCCGAGAACGTGTCCTTGTAGGTGCGAAAGAGCTCCATGAACCGTTCGGCGTACTGCTCGGTGGACAGTGTCGGGTCGATTCGCTCACCCTCTTCCGCCACGAGCCAACAGTTGAAGCCGAGACGGACGACGGTCTCTTCTTCGGCCGGATGAGTTTTCAGCCTTTCCTCCAGGGCGTCGATCGCCGCTGGATAAGACTCCGTGACTTCGAGTTCGTGTATCTCGGCGAGAGTCAGCACGAGCCCCACTCTACGAGAACTCGGACCGGGTGCTGGCCTGCTCCCGTGCTAGAGCAATCGCTTGGCGACATCGGCGATGTTTTTTGCCGTCAGCCCGAACGGTTCGTACAGATCTCCGGCTGGAGCCGAGGCGCCGAACCGGTCGACGCCGATGACGCGTCCACGGTCGCCGACATAGCGTTCCCAGCCGAACGACACCGCAGCCTCGATGGCGAGCCGTTTCGGAATCGAAGGAGGAAGTACTGTCTCGCGGTACTGACGGGTCTGGGCATCGAAGAGCTCCCAGGACGGGAGGCTCACGACCCGCGCCGGAATGCCATCGCCGCTGAGCACCGCCTGTGCCTCCAGCGCGAGACTCACTTCTGAGCCGGTGGCGATGAGAATCAGCTGCGGGTCGCTGTCTGCCGGGTCAGCCAGGACGTATCCACCGCGCGCCACGCCTTCAGTTCCCGCGACGGAGGTCTGTGCCAGGATCGGCAGCTTCTGACGCGTCAGCACCAGCGCGGTCGGTCCGTGGCGACGTTCGATCGCCACTCTCCAGGCAGCGGCCGTTTCGTTGGCGTCGGCAGGCCGGACGACCGTCAAGCCAGGGATCGATCTGAGCGACGCCAGGTGGCTCTCGGGCTGATGCGTCGGACCATCTTCGCCGAGAAAGATCGAGTCGTGAGTGAAGACGTAGATGACACCGATCTCCATCAGCGCAGCGAGCCTGATCGCCGGCCGCATGTAGTCGGAGAAGACCAGGAAGGTGCCGCCGTAAGGAATGAGCCCTGGGGTCAGGGCAAGGCCGTTCATGATCGCACCCATGGCGTGCTCGCGGACTCCGAAGTGGAAATTGCGCCCTCCGTGGACCGACTTGGAGAACGCATCTTCGTCGGCGAGCCACGTGTTGTTGGAGCCTGCGAGATCGGCAGAGCCGCCGGTGAGCTCGGGAATCACGGATGCGATCGCGTTCAAGACCTTGCCCGAGGCTTTGCGCGTTGCCAGAGCCCCGTCGCTGGCCGCGAATGAGGGTAGCGCGTCTTCCCAGCCGTCAGGCAGCTCAACCGCGGTCCGGCGCTGAAACTCGGAGGCGAGATCCGGGTGCTCCTGGCCCCAGCGCACGACCATCTTGTTCCAGGCGGATCCTTGCGCGGCGCCGTCAGTCGAAACGTGTGCAAAGGCTTCCCGCGCCTCGTCCGGAATGTGGAAGGGCGGATCCTGCGGCCAGCCGAGGCGCTTCTTCGTGAGGTCGATCTCGTCGCTGCCCAGGGGTGAGCCGTGCGAGGAGGCAGTGTCCTGCTTGTTCGGACTGCCGAAGCCAATGTGGGTGCGAACCCGAACGAGAGTCGGGCGGCTGGTCTCTGCCGCCGCCGCTTGAATCGCCTTGTTGACCGCTGCGAGGTCGTGTCCGTCGTCGACCGAGACAACGTGCCAGCCGTAGGCATGGAATCGGGCCTGGACGTCCTCGGTGAAGGCGAGCTCGGTTCCGCCCTCGATCGAGATTCTGTTGTCGTCCCAGAGCACGTTGAGCTTGCCGAGACCGAGATGACCGGCGAGCGAACAGGCCTCGGACGCGACGCCTTCCATGAGGTCGCCGTCGCTGGCGAAGACCCACGTGCGGTAGTCGATGACCGGAAAGTTCTCACGGTTGAAGTGCGCTGCCAGCATGCGCTCGCCGATCGCCATGCCGACGGCGTTCGAGATGCCCTGTCCGAGGGGACCGGTCGTCGTCTCGACGCCGGGAGTGAGTCCATGTTCGGGATGCCCAGGCGTCCTCGATTCGAACTGTCGAAAGCTCTTGATGTCGTCAAGGGTCAGGTCATAGCCGGAAAGATGGAGGAGCGAGTAGATGAGCGCCGAGGCGTGGCCGCAGGAGAGAACAAAGCGGTCGCGATTCGGCCAGGCTGGATTTGTCGGGTTGTGCTTGAGGTGTCCCGCCCATAGCACGTAGGCCATCTCGGCCTGGCCCATCGGTGCGCCCGGGTGACCGGAGTTGGCCTTTTCGACCATGTCGACGGCAAGGAAACGAATGGTATTGACGGCGATCTGGTCGAGGTCGGAGCCGAGAGGGGAGGTCATGACGTGAGGTTCTCTCCTGGTGCGATCGACAGGTGTTTTGAGGCTTACTCCTGGGCGGAGCGAGCATAGCGGTGGCCGGGAAGGATGCCAAGGGCGAGGAGTCCCCAATCCCCCACACCCCCCACGCCCTCAGTCCCTCAGCCCCTCACGCCCCCACGCCCTCTCTCATCCTCCCTGCTTTTTCTGAATCTTCGCCCAAGTGTCCCGCAGGCCGACCGTGCGGTTGAAGACCAGCTTCTCCGGCGACGAATCCTTCGAGTCGACGCAAAAGTAGCCCTGGCGCTCGAATTGACAGCGAAAACCCGGTTCGGCCGTGGCGAGACTCGGCTCGACCTGGCAGTCGGAGAGCACTTCGAGAGAGTCCGGGTTCAGCATGTCGGTCGACTCGCGATCCACGTCGCTGTCTGAGTCGTCCTCCGAGAAGAGGTAGTCGTAGAGACGCACCTCAGCAGGAAGCGCGTGCTCGGCGGAAACCCAGTGGATGGTGCCGCGGACTTTGCGCCCATCGGGAGCGTAGCCACCTTTCGTGTCCGGGTCGTAGGTGCAGCGCAGCTCGGTGATCTTCCCGGCGGTGTCCTTCACCACCTCGGTGCAGGTGATGAAGTACCCGTAGCGAAGGCGCACCTCGCGGCCCGGCGCGAGGCGAAAGAACTTCCTTGGCGGCTCTTCCATGAAATCCGAATGTTCGACCCAGAGCTCTCGGGAAAACGGGATCGTGCGCATCCCTGCTGACTCGTCTTCCGGGTTGTTCACCGCCTCGAGCTCTTCGGTCTTTCCCTCGGGGTAGTTGTCGATCACCACCTTGAGCGGTCTCAAAACCGCCATCACCCGCGGCGCTTTCTTGTTGAGGTGCTCGCGGAGACAGTGCTCGAGCATGGCGACGTCAACGGTACTGTTGGCCTTGGCGACGCCGATGCGATCGCAGAAGTCACGGATTGCCTCCGGCGTGTAGCCGCGGCGGCGCAGCCCTGAGATCGTCGGCATGCGCGGATCATCCCAGCCATCGACCAGTCCCTCGTCGACGAGACGCAGAAGCTTGCGCTTGGACAGGATGGTGCGGGTGATGTTCAACCGCGCGAATTCGATCTGTCGCGAGGGATAGATTCCCAGTTCTTCGATGAACCAGTCGTAGAGCGGTCGGTGGTCCTCGAACTCGAGCGTACAGAGCGAATGGGTGATCTTCTCGATCGAATCGGACTGGCCGTGCGTGAAGTCATAGGTCGGATAGATCGACCAGTCGTCGCCGCGCCGATAGTGGTGCGCGTGGAGGATTCGGTAGAGAACGGGGTCACGCATGTTGAGGTTGCCGGCCGCCATGTCGATCTTGGCGCGCAGGACTCGCGAGCCGTCCGGGAACTCGCCGGCTTTCATCCGCGCCAGCAGATCCAGGTTCTGCTCCACCGGGCGATTTCGATGCGGGCTCTCTCGTCCCGGCTCGGTCAGCGTGCCGCGATACTCCCGGATCTCGTCACTCGAAAGATCGTCTACGTAGGCCTTGCCTTTTTCAACCAGCCGGACTGAAAATTCGTAAAGCTGCTCGAAGTAATCAGAGGCGTGAAACTCGCCGTCCCACTCGAACCCCAGCCAGCGTACGTCTTGCTTGATCGAGTCGACGTATTCCTGCTTTTCCTTCAGCG
>JAOTUP010000035.1 GCA_029863825.1 Acidobacteriota bacterium
CCCTACGCCAAAGTCGTGCGCGGCTACTCGTTTTTCGGGTTTTCGTTCGTGTACGTCATCTTCGACGACGGGACCGATCTTTATTGGGCTCGATCACGCGTTCTGGAATACCTCTCCGGTCTGGCGCGGGAGCTCCCGGCCGGAGTCTCGCCGCAGCTCGGACCCGACGCAACCGGCGTGGGCTGGGCGTTCATGTACGTCCTCAACTCGAAGGAACGATCCCTTGCCGACTTGAGGAGCATCCAGGACTGGTATCTGAAGTACGGATTGTCGTCGGTGGCCGGCGTCTCCGAGGTCGCTTCCGTAGGTGGGTTCGTGCGCCAGTACCAGGTCGAGGTCGACCCGGTGCGGCTGCGTGCGTACGGTTTGCCGCTGCAGAAGGTGGGGCAAGCGATCAAGCGATCCAATGTCGAGGTGGGAGGGCGATTGGTGGAGATGTCGGAGCGCGAGTTCATGGTTCGCGGTCGCGGCTACATCAAGGAGGTCCGGGACCTCGAGAATGTGGTTCTCTCGGCCGACGTGGGTGGCATACCGGTACTGCTCAAGGACGTGGCAAATGTGACCATCGGTCCGGAGATACGACGCGGACTGGCCGACTGGAACGGTGAGGGAGAGACGGTCGGAGGCATAGTTGTCGTGAGATCGGGTGCCGATACGCTGTCGACCATTGCCAGAGTCAAGGAGCGGCTGGCCGAGCTCAGCGCGGGATTGCCGGACGACGTCGAGATCTCCGTCGCCTACGACCGGACCGGCTTGATCGAACGGTCGATCAAAACGCTGACCCATACGCTGATTGAGGAGTCGATTGTCGTCGCGCTGGTCTGCCTCGTCTTCCTGTTTCATGTCAGATCGGCCTTTGTGGCCATCGTCTCGATTCCCGTCTCGATCCTGCTTGCTTTCGTCATCATGCGAATGCAGGGGCTGGGGGCCAACATCATGTCGCTGGGCGGCATCGCCATCTCCATCGGCGTGCTTGTCGATGCGGCGGTGATCATGGTGGAGAACGCCCACAAGCACTACGAAGAGTGGAGAGGAGAGCGCAGCCATTTCGAGATCATTCTGCGTTCGGCGCAGGAGGTCGGCCCGACGCTGTTCTTCACTCTGCTGGTGATCACCGTGTCCTTCCTGCCGATCTTCACCCTGGAAGCGCAGGAGGGGCGACTCTTCAAGCCGCTGGCCTTCACCAAGACGTACGCCATGGCGCTCTCGTCGATCGTTGCCGTCACCGTGATCCCGGTGCTGATGTTCTGGTTCGTGCGCGGCAAGATGTTCAGCGAAGCTAAACATCCGGTCTCGCGCTTGCTGCGGTTCCTCTACACCCCGGTTCTCAGATGGGCGCTGCGGCGGCGCTGGCTGGTCATCGTCGCCATGTTGATCGTTCTGGCGGTCACCGTGGTGCCGGTGCAGCGCATCGGCTCGGAGTTCATGCCACCGCTGTGGGAGGGTGATCTCCTGTACATGCCGACGACCTTCCCGGGCATTTCTGGCACCAAGGCGCGCGAGATCCTGCAACAGACGGACAAGATCATTCGCTCGTTTCCCGAGGTCGAGTCGGTGTTCGGCAAAGTCGGGAGAGCGGAGACGGCCACTGATCCGGCTCCCCTGTCGATGCTCGAGACGACGATCGTGCTCAAGGATCCCAAAGACTGGCGCCCCGGTCTCACCAAGGATGACCTGATCGCCGAGCTGGACCGGGCGATTCAGTTCCCGGGACTCACCAATGCCTGGACGATGCCGATCAAGACGCGCATCGACATGTTGTCGACCGGCATCAAGACGCCCGTGGGCATCAAGGTCGGCGGACCGGATCTCGTGGAGCTCGAACGCATAGCGGGCGAGATCGAGGCCATCGTCAAGCCGTTGCCGGGGACCCTGTCGGCCTTTGCCGAGCGCGTCATGGGTGGTAGCTACCTCGATTTCGACATCAATCGGGAAGCCGCGGCGCGCTTCGGATTGACTGTCGGCGACGTGCAGGACGTGGTGCAGTCGGCGGTTGGCGGGATGAACGTCTCGTGGACCGTAGAAGGACTCGAGCGCTACCCGATCAACGTCCGTTATCCTCGCGAGCTGCGCGACAATCCGGTGGCGCTGCGCGAGATTCTGGTCGCCACGCCGACCGGGGTCCAGGTGCCCCTCGGCCAGATTGTCGACATTCGCCTGCGCCAGGGCCCGCCGGGGATCAAGTCGGAGAACGCTCGCCCCAATGCCTGGGTGTATGTCGATCTGCGAGGCATCGATGTCGGGTCATGGGTGAAGCGAGCGCAGGCGGAGGTGGCGCAGCGGATCGAGCTACCCCCGGGATACACGATCTTCTGGTCCGGACAGTTCGAGTACATGCAGCGCGCGCGGGCTCGTCTGATGGTGATCGTGCCGCTGACGCTGGCGGTCATCTTTCTCATTCTCTACATCCACACGAAATCGATCGTCAAGACGGCCATTGTCCTCTCGGCCATACCCTTTGCGCTCGTCGGCTCCATTTGGCTTCTGTACGTGCTCGACTACAACTGGTCGATCGCGGTGTGGGTCGGCGTCATCGCCTTGGCCGGTCTGGCGGCGGAGACCGGGGTCGTCATGCTGCTGTATCTCGACATTGCGTATGAGGACTGGAAGCGCAAGGGACGGATGGAAAGCTATGCGAATCTGGCCGAAGCCGTGGACCACGGCGCGGTGCAGCGGATTCGTCCCAAGATGATGACGGTGATGGCGACGTTCTTTTCGCTGGTGCCGATTCTCTGGGCCACGGGTACCGGCGCGGACGTCATGCGACGTATCGCCGCGCCGATGGTCGGAGGCGTCTTTACCTCCTTCCTGGCGGAGCTCGTGGTGTTCCCCGTTATGTACTTCATCTGGCGGGCGATGCAGTTGCCGCGAGGGCCGCTGTCCGAGGCCGGCGAGAGCGGACAGAGAAACGACTCGATTGGCGAAGCAGGAAGTGATCTGTAAGAACCGCCGGAGAGGCGGACGAAAACCACGACGATATTTGATAGTCAACAACGACCCCGAGGAGATGACTCATGAGACATTCACCTGCACGAACAACCCTGATCCTGGTGCTCGCCGCCGGCCTTGCTGCCGGTGCTCGAGCCGGCGAGACAGACGCCTTCGAGGATGCGATGTCTCACTATGAGGCGATCAGAATAGAGTTGCTGAATGATTCGACGGATGGGATCGACGAGCACGCGCGAGGCATGGAGGAGCGAATCGCGACGCTGGCAGAGGATCTGACCTACGAGGAGGCGGGTGTGCCGGAGTCGGTGTTGGCCGAGCTCGATGAGCTCCTCCCCGAGCTTGCGGTCGCAGTCGGCGAGCTGGCCGAGGCCGGTGATCTCGAGCAGGCAAGGGAAGCCCTGTTTGCGCTCAGCAAGCCGCTGGGTCGGTATCGCAAGCTGGCAGGGATCGACGGCACGGTAGTCGCGTATTGCCCGATGGCCCAGAAAGCATGGATCCAACGCGAGGGGGAGCTCGGGAATCCCTACATGGGCCAGGCGATGCCGCGCTGCGGTCGCGTGATCGAGGATTGATCGCCTGTACGGAGCGTGTTGCAGGCCAGCGTCGGGGCGACCGACGCAGGCCAAGACCGGATATTCGATAGGATGAACGCATGGAGAGGCGCTGTCAGCGACGGGTAGCGGGACTCACGACGATGTTCGCGTTGACGATCGTTGTGCAGCTCAGTGCTTCGCCGCAGGAGACCGCGAAGCCGGACCCAGGCAAGCCGGCCGAATCCCTCTTGTCCACGCTCCACTGGTTGGCCGGACGATGGGAAGGCACGGAAGGCGAGGTCCGCTCCGAGGAAACATGGACGGCGCCGGCCGGCGGGCTGATGTTGGGTTTGCACCGGGACGTGAGGTCGAACGAATCGGCGTTTTTCGAGTATCTCCGCATCGTCGAAGTTGAACGTGGACTCGTCTATATGGCGCAGCCTCTGGGTCGCCCGGCGACGGAGTTTCGACTGCAAGAGATCGGCGAGCGTCACGTCGTGTTCGAGAATCCCGAGCACGACTTTCCGCAGCGCATTTCGTATCGACGAGACTTGGACGAAACCCTGGTTGTTCGCATCGAAGGCGAGAGCGGCGGCGACACGAAATCCGCGGAGTGGCGCTGGAGTCGCCTCGGTGAATGACGCGGAGAGCCACTATCGCAAGCTGGAGCGGCTCTACCTTCAGGCGCCGGTCAACCAGTATTACCGGCCGACGATCCGAATTGCGGAAGGTGAGGCCGAGGTCGGGATCGACGCGCGGCCGGATCTTCTGCACGCGGGCGGCGCGGTCCACGGATCCGTGTACTTCAAACTCCTCGACGACTCGTGCTTTTTCGCCGTCAACTCGGTGGTGCCGGACGTCTTCGTTCTCACCGCGAGTTTCAGTGTGTACTTGACTCGTCCAGTGACCGAGGGAGGCATGGTCGGAATCGGCAAAGTCGTGCACTCGGGCAGCCGCATGTTCATTGCCGAAGGTCAGGTCGTGGATCAGAGCGGGCGAATCGTGGGGCGCGGCAGTGGCAGCTTCATGCGAAGCGATATCGTTTTGAATGAGCGTGTGGGGTACGTCTGATGGGCGGGAGTCGAGCTCGATGAAGCTTCGCATTGTCTCGTACAACATCCATCGTGCGATCGGTGTCGATCGTCTGTTTCGCCCCCAACGTATCGCCGAGATCCTCGAGCATCACGATGGCGATATCGTGCTGCTGCAGGAGGTCGACGAGGGCGTGCCGGGATCGCGCGAGCTGGATCTGGCCAAGGAGCTGGCGGCATTGCTCGAGTACCCGTACTTCGCCGTTGGCCACAACGTGAGTTTGCGTAAGGGGCGGTACGGCAATGCGACTTTGAGTCGGTACCCGATCCTCCGAGAACGAAACATCGACCTGACGATCGGTCGGCGCAAGCGCCGCGGGTGCCAACACACGACGATGACGGTTGAAAGTGTGAGCGGCCATCCGCACAGACTCGACGTTTTCAACCTTCACCTCGGGCTCTCAGTCAAGGAGCGCAGCCGGCAGGTCGGGCGGCTTGCCAGATCGCGGGAGTTTTCGGCGCTGGAGTCACGGGGGGCGTGCGTGGTCGGTGGCGACTTCAACGATTGGCGGTCACTGCTGAGTTCTTTCTTCGTTGAAGCACTGAGGTTCCATTGCGCGTCCAACGGCGACGGGTGGGGCGAGCGGCGCTGCATGAGGACGTATCCGTCATTCTCGCCGCGGGGTGCTCTCGACCGGATCTACTACCGTGGCTCGCTGAGGCTGATAACCTCTCGCCGCTGTCGGTTGAAGCGATCGCGAGTCGCCAGCGACCATCTGCCGATCATCGCCGATTTCGAGCTTCATTGACGGTAGGCTCTCGAGGGTGCTGCACTGCTGCCGGCCACCGGCAGGTGCTGGTGCGGGGAGGATGAGCCGGCAGGAATGGAGGTGTCGAGCATCATGGAGTCCGGACTGTCGAAGATCACGACGCTCGAGGAGCTCGATCGGTTTCTCGCTGAGTCGAACGAGCGGCCGATTTGGTTGCTCAAGCACAGTCTCGCCTGTCCGTTGTCGACGGAGGGCCTGAGAGAGTTCCAGAGGTTTGCCGCCAGCGCGGCGGACGCCGGGTCTTTCGCAGTGGTCGAAGTGCAAAACGCCAGAGCCATTTCCGACGAGCTCGCGCGTCGAACCGAGATTCGCCACGAGACGCCGCAGGCGATCATGTTCGTTCACGGGCGACCTCGGTGGCATGGGAGTCACTGGGCCATCACCTGCGAGGCGCTGGGCCGGGCGACTCGAGAGATCGGGAGTGCGACCGGCTCGGGCTCAGGATGAAGCGACGATTCGAATCGCGGCTCTGGTGCGCTGGAAAGCGCGTCGCAGTTCTGGTGGTGCTCATGGTGTTGACTGCCGCTTCGGCCGGCCGGGCGGAGCAGATGCAAGAACGCAGATCCCCTCTCCAGGCGGCGATCCTGGCAGGCGAGGACTCACGGGTCCGGGAGTTGATTGTCCAGGGAGCCCCAGTAGACGAGGGCTTGATCACGGCCGCCCGCACCGGCAATCTGGAGCTGCTCGAACTGCTGTTGACATCGGGTGCGGATGCCACCGGGTTCTTCGGTGCCAGGGCCCTGGCGGTGGCGCTGATGGCGGAGAACGAGGAGGCTTCGGCATTCCTCGAAGAGAGAGGCGCCAACCTGGAGGCGCGCGACGAAGCCGGACGCACGGTGCTTGTCTGGGCCTCGGGACAGAAGCGCCTGGGTCCGCTCGTGCGCACGGCGATGGTCCACGGAGCCGCTCTGGACGCGGCGAGCCGGACCGGCGAGACCGCCCTGATGACCGCGGCTCGTCACGGTCGCGTCGGGACGGTGCGAACGCTTCTCGCTGCCGGCGCCGCGGTCGATACCCGCGACCGCGACGGATGGACGGCCTTGATGCACGCGCTGCGGTCGCGAAGCCCGAAGATCGTCGGTCGTCTGCTGCGCGCCGGCGCCGACCACTCCGTGGAAAGCTCATTGGGATGGACGCCTTTGATGCTCGCGGTGCGTGAAGGGGAGCTGGCGACGGTCAACAGGCTGTTGCGCAGCGGGGCGGATCCGAACCGGCGTACCGATACGGTGCCACCACCTCTCGTCGGGGCGGTGCAGTGGGCGGACGCGACGGTGGTCAGGCGCTTGCTGCTCGCGGGGGCCGATGGCGGCACCGGAGATCCGGGCGATGCGTTGTGGTGGGCGCGGAAGTTGGGCCGCAGGAAAGTCGCATCGATTCTGGCCAGGGCCGCGGGAGCCGCGCCTTGAGACGGGTTTTCGCCAAGGGGCTTCTGCTCGCCGTATCACTGGCCGCGTCGCTGATCGCTGCGGAGCAGGTCCTGCGCCTGGTCGGATACGAGTACCGCCCGGTGAGCATCGATGTCGCAAACACCGAGGACGCTCGGTACTACCATCTCTTTGGCAGTGACCACTTCATCTACGACCCGGAGTTGATCTGGAAGCCAAAGCCGGGTAGCGACGTCTTCAACCGGGAAGGGTTCCGCGGTCCACTCATGGGACAGGTCAAGGGTGCCGATCGGTTGCGAATAGTCACCATCGGCGACTCGAACACTCTCGGTTGGGCAGGGCCCGATGGACCGAATTGGCCGCAGAGTCTGGGCCGTATCCTCAGCGACGAGGGCATCTCCGCGGAGGTCGTCAACGCCGGTGTCTGGGGGTACTCCTCGTTGCAGGGTCTGGCTCGACTCCGTCAGGTCTTGCCCTTCGACCCGGACATCGTCCTGGTGAGCTTCGGATCGAACGACGCCGTGCAGGTGGCGATTCCGGATCGGCGTTTCTCCGGCAAATCCGTTCGCCGCCGCAAGCTGGAGCGTTGGTTCACTCACTACCGGCTGGGACAACTGATGACGGCGGTGATCAATGCCACTGCTGCGGGTGGGAACGGGCTCGTGTCGCGGGTGGGTCTCGATGAGTACTCGGAGAACCTTCGCGAGATGGCGCGTCTGGCTGCGGAGAACGGTGCTCGGATCGTTTTCCTGACGCGGCCCTTCGAGCTTCAGATTCCGGATGACGTGTGGTGGAAGAACTTCGGCTACGACTACAACGTGGCCACCGGGCGTGTCGCCGTCGAAGTCGGCGCGCCGCTGGTCGACTTCTACACCCATTTCAAGGGTCGTCGGGATCTGTTTGCCGACGAATCCCACTTCACCGATGAAGGGCACGAGCTGGCGGCGCGCATCGCCCGCACCGAGTTGGCGCCGCTGCTCGGAAGCGCGAGCGGCACGCGGCGAAAGCCGAGGAGCCGGCGCTCAGCGGACTGAGTTGGTCACGCAGAGAGCTCGAAGCTCTCTGCGGCCCACAGTCGCTCTGTCCCCGCTGCCAGAGCAACCAGGCCCGGCAGCTTTGGTGTGTGCCGATTGAAGTGCAGATCTTGATCGGTCGGGATGAAGATGCTGCCGCCCGCGGCTTGAACCAGAGCGCTGCCCGCGGCGACGTCCCATTCGTGCTTCGGCACCAGTGTCCACGTCGCGTCCGCCAGACCCGCCGCTACCAATCCGAGCTTGTAGGCCACTGACCCCATGGGCCGTACCGTGAACTCACGCTCCTGGTAGGCGCGCCACTCGCCGCGTGTCACTTCACTGCGGCTGGCGAGCACCAGGGCATCCTCGAGGGATGACGTCGATCTGGGAGCGACCTCACGGCCGTTGAGCGTGACGCCGGTCTCGAATGAACCGAGGATGAGGTGACCCGCTGCCGGATTCAGAATACCTCCGGCGACGGCTTCGCCGTCCTCCACCCAACCGATGGATACGCACCACTCGGGAAGGCCCATGACGAACTCCTTGGTGCCGTCTATCGGGTCGACGACCCACACGTTGCGGCATGACAGACGGTCGCGATCGTCACGCGTCTCCTCCGACAGCCAGCCTTCTCCGGGCCGTGGCAGGATCTCGTGCAGTCGAGTATTGACCTCGATATCGGCCTCGGTCACCGGGTCGCCACCGGCTTTCGCCCGAGCGGCGATACGGCCCGGCGTGTACCCTTCGAGAACCGCCTCGGCTGCGCGCAGCGCCTCTTCGATTCGTTCCAGAATCTCTACAATCATGTCGTCGTCGGCCTAGTTGGTGTCGTGCTCGGAGGGATGAGTCCACGTCAGGTAGCCTTCGCGGCGAAGGAAATCGACGACTGTTTGCGCTGCGCGCTCGGCGCTCAGCGTCGTCGTGTCGATGACGACTTCGGCACTCTCCGGCGCTTCATAAGGATCGTCGATGCCGGTGAACTCCTTGATCAGCCCCGCACGCGCCTTGGCGTACAGTCCCTTGCGATCGCGCTCTTCACAGACCTCGAGCGGCGTTGCGACATGAACCTCGATGAAGCCGCCGTACTGCTCGATGTCGCGCCGCACCTGACGCCGCGTTGTGTCGTAGGGAGCTATCGGCGCGCACACGGCGGCGCCGCGGTTCTTGGTGATTTCACTTGCCACGTAACCGATGCGGCGGATGTTGAGATCGCGATGCGCCTTCGAGAAGCCGAGCTCACTCGACAGGTTCTTGCGCACGATGTCGCCATCGAGGAGTGTCACAGGCCGGTCGTCGGACTCCATGAGCTTGGCGATGAGGATTTGCGCGATCGTCGACTTGCCGGAGCCGGAGAGACCGGTGAAGAAGACCGTGTACCCCTGGCGCGACCTGGGAGGGAATCTCTTGCGCAGCGATTCGATGACTTCAGGATAGGAGAACCAGCTCGGGATGTCGGCACCGTCTCGCAACCGACGCCGAAGCTCGGTGCCGGAGAGGTTGAGCACCTTGGCTCCTTCCGGCAGCTCGTCACGTGTCAGGTATTCGCCGCGGTCTTCTACATAGACCAGCTCCTGGAACGGCACGAGCTGGATGTCAGCCTCGTCGGAGTGGCTCTTGACGAGCTCCTGGGCGTCATAGGGCCCGTAGAAGGGCTTGCCCTCGCGGTCGCGGGGGCCGGCGTGATCGCGGCCGACAATCATGTGAGTGCAGCCGTAGTTCTTGCGGATGAGGCTATGCCAAAGCGCTTCACGAGGTCCTCCCATGCGCATCGCCAGCGGCAGCAGGCTCAGAATCGAGGACTCCGGAGGCAGCTGATCGACCACCGCCTCGTAGCATCGGACGCGGGAGAAGTAGTCGACGTCACCGGGACTTGTGCGACCCACGACTGGATGGATCAGCAGTTTGGCGTCGTTCTCCTGGGCGGCCCGCCGTGTCAGTTCGACATGTGCCCGATGCATCGGGTTGCGGGTTTGGAAAGCCACCACGCGCTGCCAGCCGAGGCGCTTGAACTCGGCGCGCAGTTGTTCGGGTGTGTGGCGATGATGCCTGTAGGTGTGGTGAGGAGGGAGCTCCAACCCCTCGAGACTGCCTCCGACATATACCGGATGGCTCTCGTGCAGAATCTGAAAGACGCCCGGATGGTCTTCGTTGTCAGTGCCGAACACCTGCATCGCCTCGGCGCGGCGATCCGGCTCCCAGACATCACTCACTGTGAGAATCGCCAGAACCATGCCCTCCGGATGTCGCAGGGCGATTCGCGTGCCGGCGGTGACAGGCTCGGCAAACTCGGGCGTCACATCGAGGGTGATCGGCATCGGCCACAGGGCACCGCTCGACAGCCGCATTTGCGAGCAGACCCCGTCGTAGTCGGTCCTGCCGAGGTAGCCGTCCAAAGGCCAAAAGGCGCCGTTGAGAAGAAGCTCGCTGTCCCATATCTGGCGAAAGTTGAGATCCCAGGAGGGGAGTTGCACCGCTTCGGCTTTGAGTTCGGCAATCCTG
>JAOTUP010000479.1 GCA_029863825.1 Acidobacteriota bacterium
ACTCGCAAACCGATCCGTGGGGCATCAAGGTGTCGGCGGTCGAGGTCAAGCACGTCGACCTGCCGCAGGAGATGCAGCGTGCCATGGCGCGGCAGGCCGAGGCAGAACGAGAGAAGCGCTCCAAGATCATCCATGCAGATGGCGAGAAGCAAGCGTCGGTGGCTCTGGCTCAGGCAGCTGAGGCGTTCAGCGCGAATCCCGTGACCCTCCAGTTGCGCTACCTGCAGACGCTGACCGAGATCGCGTCAGAGAAGAACTCGACGATTCTCTTCCCGGTTCCGATCGACATTATGAAGGCGTTCAGCAGCAAGAAGGACGACTAGCGCTGCCCTTGCGGCTGGCCGAGGAGTGAAGAGTGAGCGGTTCGCGAGAGCAGAGCTATTACGAGATCGCTCTGACCAATGGACAAGTGAGGACGATCTTCGCGGTCCTGCTGATCTTCATGGTCGCGGCATTTCTGGCCGGCGTGTGGGTGGGTCGAGACAATGCGCCCATCGTTTCCACTGTCGAGCCCGAAGCGATCACGGCGGGTGTGGATCCCGGAAGCAAGCCGCTCGAGGAGCTGGACTTCTTCTCTCGTCGGGAGATGGAGCCGCAGGAGGATACCGCCGTCGAGCCGCCTGTCCGCGAGAAGGCTGCGCCATCGGCGCCGGTCGCTGATGAACCGCAACCGGTGATCATCGAGGAGGTTCCCACTCAGGAAAGACCCACCCAGGAGGTCGCTGCCCGATCTCTGGTTCGTGAGCTGAGCGGGGCCGGCGATGCTGAGCCTGCTCGGAACGACTCGTCGCCGGCGGCGGAAAAGTCGGCGGCGCAAAGCGGCACTCGGACCGCGGCGGGTGCCGGCGCGCTCGTCGTCCAGGTCTTCTCGTCGACTGACGAGGCGCAAGCTCGGCAAGTGCTGGAGAAGCTCCAAACGGGTGGCTATCCGGCCCTCCTATCGCCGGTCGACGTCGACGGCAGGCCGATGTTTCGCGTGCGAGTAGGACCGTACATGGACCGGGACGAGGCGCAGGCCGTGGCCGACCGCGTTCGCCGTGCTTACAAGCTCGACACCTGGATTACACGCTGACCCGGGTCCGTTTCCGACGCGCTTGAGTGCGTTTGTTTCGGTGGTGATCGCGGCGGTTGGAGCTGTCGCGTGGGCGCTGTGCTTTGCCGCAACCCCCGTTGTTTTCTTGCCGTGGATCGCGCTGGTTCCGCTGATTCTGGTGAGCCGGGGGCGGGGTGCGCTCTGGCTCGGTCTCGTCCACGGTACCGTCTTCTGGCTGCTGTCGATCAACTGGATCATCGCGACGCTCGAGTCCTACGGCGGGTTATCGACGACGCTGGCGATCGCCTCGCTATTGCTGCTGAGCGCCTACCTCGGGCTCTACCACGCCGTCTTTGCCTGGGTTGTCTCGCGCCTGTGGCGGCGCTCGGCGGCCACGCTGGTGGTCGCCTTGCCGGCACTATGGGTGGTGCTCGAGGTCGTCCGCGGATTCCTGTTTTCCGGCTTCCCCTGGAATCTCGCCACCTACTCGGTGATCGAGGTTCCCGGAGCGCTGCAGCTCGCCTCGGTCGTCGGCCCGTACGGCGTGTCGTTCATGGTCGTCGCAGTCAATGGCGCGATCGCCGTTCTCGTGACTCGAGGCTGGAAGTGGCGCGTCGCTGGTGTCCTGGCGTCGGTGGCAGCGCTGCTGGCGGTGGCGGTGCTGCTCAGTCCGGCGTCGTCCGACAGCGCTTCCGGATCGGACGTCCGGATCATTCAACCCAACACACCGATTCTCGAAGAGTGGGACAGCGAGCGAATTGTCGACGGCTATCGCAGCCTCATGGCGATGTCGCACGACGCCTGCGAGCCCGGGGTTCTGCTGGTGTGGCCGGAGAGCGCCGCCTGGCCGTACATGATGGGGCGGGACCTCCAGCTTGATGAGGACATCGAGCGGCTCACTGCTCGCGGCTGCTCGGTTATCGTTAACTCGGTCTCCCGCGACGAGGGGAGATACTTCAACTCGGCGTATCTGCTCGGGCCGGAGAACTTTAGGTCTCGCTACGACAAGGGCCACCTGGTGCCGTTCGGCGAGTATGTGCCGCTGGGGCGCCGGCTGCCGTTTCTCAAGCGACTGGCTCGGGCGGCGGGCGACTTCTCGCCCGGCGCAACGCGCCGTCAGCTATCGTGGACGAAGGACGACCTGGGTCTCGCGATCTGCTTCGAGATCGTGTTCCCGGGCGAAGTCGCGGCGCGGGTGCGGGACGGAGCGACCATTCTGGTGACCATAACCAACGACGGCTGGTATGGCGACACGGCCGC